>NZ_JADZGH010000111.1:47609-57945 GCF_015865005.1 Rhodococcus sp. CX | reverse complement strand
GTGATGCTCATGACGTTCTTCGGGCGGCGGCGGTGGGCGGAGGACGCGCACCCGCACGAATCACCCGGGGTGATGACCGTGCCGATGGTGGTGCTGGCGATCGGCTCGGTCGCCGGGGGCGCGCTGCTGGCCTACGGTGGGGCGCTGGTGAACTGGCTCGAACCGGTCGTGGGGGAAGAGCACGGTGAACTGCCGGTCCCGGTGTGGGTGCTCACCGTCGTGACCCTCGCGGTGGTGCTCGTCGGTGTCGCGATCGCCTACCGGCAGTACGCGATCCGCGAGATCCCGGTCGATGCACCGGACGAGGTGTCCGCCCTGACCCGTGCCGCGCGCCGCGACCTGTACGGGGACGCGGTCAACGAAGCGGTGTTCATGCGACCCGGACAGCACGCGACCCGCGCCCTCGTCGAGGTCGACGACCGTGCCGTCGACGGTGCCGTCGGTGGGGTCGCCGTGCTGATCGGGGCCGCGTCGGCGCGGCTGCGCACGCTGCAGACCGGATTCTCCCGGTCCTATGCCCTGTCCATGCTGGTAGGCGCGGCCCTCGTGGTCGCCACGATGGTGCTCTGGTGAGGATGCGATGAACCAGTTCCCGTGGCTGAGCGCGTTGTGGCTGGTGCCGACGATCGGCGCGCTGCTCGTGTGGACGGTGCCGGCGCGGCGGCCCGACCTTGCCAAGGCCGGTGCCCTTGTCGTGTCGCTGGTGGTCGCGGTGCTCGCGATCGTCGTGGCGGTGCGGTTCGAACCCGGGGGAGCGCAGTACCAGTTCGTGGAATCGCACCGGTGGATCCCGTCTTTCGGTGCCGGATACACGCTCGGGGTCGACGGCATCGCGCTGGTGCTGGTCCTGCTCACCGCGGTGCTGGTGCCGTTGCTGCTGCTGGCCGGATGGAACGACACCCGGGACGCCGTGGTGCGGAACGGCATCGGGGGCAAGCGGCCGCACGCGTACGTCGCGCTGATCCTGGTGGTCGAGGCGATGGTGCTGCTGGCCTTCACCGCACTCGACATCCTGCTGTTCTACGTGTTCTTCGAGGCGATGCTCATCCCGATGTACTTCCTCATCGGCGGGTTCGGCCGGGCGCAGGACCGGGCCGCCCGCTCCGCCGCGGCGGTGAAGTTCCTGCTCTACAACCTGTTCGGCGGCCTCATGATGCTCGCCGCGGTCATCGGTCTGTACATCCTGACCGTCGACCAGGAAGTGGGGACGTTCGACTTCCGGGAGGTTGTCGCGCTGGCGACGGCCGGCGAACTCGGTGCCTCCCCGGGGCTGCTGAACGCGCTGTTCCTCGGATTCATGTTCGCGTTCGCGGTCAAGGCGCCGCTGTGGCCGTTCCACAGCTGGCTGCCCGGCGCCGCCGTCGAAGCGACACCGACGAACGCCGTGCTGATGATGGCGATCGTCGACAAGGTCGGCACGTTCGCGATGATCCGGTACTGCCTGCAGCTGTTTCCCGAGGCGTCGGCGACGTTCGCGCCGCTGATCGTCACCCTGTCGGTGATCGGCATCCTGTACGGCGCGATCGCCGCCATCGGGCAGACCGACGTGATGCGGCTGATCGCCTACACGTCGATCTCGCACTTCGGGTTCATCGTGCTGGGCATCTTCGCGATGACCAGCCAATCCCAGACCGGATCGACGCTGTACATGGTCAACCACGGGCTCTCGACCGCGGCGTTGTTCCTCATCGCGGGATTCCTCGTCTCCCGCAGGGGTTCTCGCCTGATCGCCTCGTTCGGAGGGGTCCGCAATGTCGCCCCGATCGCGGCCGGCACGTTCCTCGTCGCCGGTCTGGCGACGCTGTCGCTGCCCGGGCTCGCCCCGTTCATCAGCGAATTCCTGGTCCTGATCGGCACATTCCCGCGCTACGGCGTCGCCGCGGTGTTCGCCACCGGCGCGCTCGTGCTCTCCGCGATCTACGTGCTGTGGCTGTACCAGCGGATGATGACCGGTCCGCTCGCCTCCGGCAACGAGGAGGTCCGCGACCTGGTGCCGCGCGAACTGGTCGTCGTCGCACCGCTCGTCGCGCTGCTCATCGTGCTCGGCCTGTTCCCGAAACCCGCGCTCGATGTGATCGACCCGGCCGTGAACCACACGATGACCACGATCGGGCAGACCGACCCGGCGCCCACCGTGCCCGGCCCGGTGCTGACCGGGGCGGTGGTGGGCGCCGATCCGGAAACCGATACGCCCGAGCAGGGAGGTGAATCCGAGTGAACGAGATCAGCGCTCCGTCGATCGAATACGGTCTGCTCTCGCCGATGCTCATCGTGCTCGGTGTCGCGGTCGTGGGAGTGCTCGTCGAGGCATTCGTGCCCCGCCGGGTCCGGCACACGACGCAGTTCGTGCTCGCGATCGCCGGTCTCGTCGCGGCCTTCGTCGCGGTCGTCTCGCTCGCCGGAACCAGCAGTTCGGCGGTGCTCGGCGCGGTCGTGATCGACGGCCCGGCCCTGTTCCTGCAGGGCGCGATCCTGCTGGCCTCGATCCTTGCAGTCGGATTGATCGCGCAACGCCGTGTGGCAGTGGCGGAGGCGGTCGGGGCCGAGACGGTCACGGCCGGGGCTCGGTTCGCCGTCGACGACTTCGCGCCGCAACCCGCCGTGCCGCCGGGAAGCGCCGCCGAGCGCACGGCGGCAGGCCAAGGAATCACCACGTCCGAGGTGTTCCCGCTCGCGATGTTCGCGGTCGGCGGGATGCTGCTGTTTCCCGCATCCGACGACCTGCTCAGCATGTTCGTGGCCCTCGAGGTGCTGTCGCTGCCGCTGTATCTGCTGTGCGGCCTCGCGCGGCACCGGCGCCTGCTCTCGCAGGAAGCGGCGCTGAAATACTTTCTCCTCGGCGCCTTCTCGTCGGCGTTCTTCCTCTACGGCATGGCCATGTTGTACGGGTACGCGGGCACGGTGCGGTTGTCCGGGATCGCGGCGGCCGTCGCCGGCGGGTCCGGCGACGACACCCTCGCCCTGAGCGGCGTGGCGCTGCTGGCGGTCGGGTTGCTGTTCAAAGTCGGTGCGGTGCCGTTCCAGTCGTGGATCCCCGACGTCTATCAGGGCGCCCCCACCTCGGTCACCGCGTTCATGGCGTCGGCGACGAAGATTGCGGCCTTCGGGGCGCTGCTGCGGGTGTTCTACGTCGCGGTGCCCGAGCTGAGCGCGAACTGGCAGCCGGTGCTCGGGGCCGTCGCCGTCCTGACGATGGTGGCCGCGTCGGTGATCGCGGTGACCCAGCGCGATGTCAAGAGAATGCTCGCGTACTCGTCCGTCGCTCACGTCGGTTTCGTTCTCACCGGCCTGGTCGCGGCCAACCACGCGGGCGTCGCGTCGACGATGTTCTACCTGCTCGCCTACGGGATCAGCACCGTCGGGGCGTTCGCGATCGTCGGGCTCGTCCGCGACCGCACCGGGGAAGCCGGAGATCTGTCCGCGTGGTCGGGGCTGGGCCGTCGATCCCCGGTCGCCGCAGCGGCATTCGCGCTGTTCCTGCTCGCGTTCGCCGGGATCCCGCTGACCAGTGGTTTCGTCAGCAAGTTCGCGGTGTTCGGTGCCGCGATCGAGGGCGGGGCCGCGCCGCTCGTCGTCGTCGGTGTCGTGTGCAGTGCGATCGCCGCCTACTTCTATGTGCGGGTCATCGTGCTGATGTTCTTCACCGAACCCGGCGACGACGCGGTGACGGTCGTCGCGCCGGGTGCGGTGACCGCGACGGTCGTGGCGGTGTCCGCGCTGGTGACCATCGTGCTCGGGATCGCGCCGCAGCCGGTGCTGGATCTCGCGGACCGGGCGGCTGTGTTCTTCCAGTGAGCGCGGGGTTGTCCACAGGCGCCGGATTCATCCACAGATTCGCCGGATCCGGCGTCGGCGGGTCTCGCGCCGATCCCCGGATGGTTACCGTCGCGGCATGGGGAGCGGCGACGAGGGGGAACGGGTCCGGTCCCGGCTGGACGCGATCGCCCGTGCCGCCGGTGACTACGGGGCCGACGGTGATTACAGGGCTGCCGGTGACGATGGGGAAGAGTCACCGGTCGGCGAGTCGGAACCGCTGCGGCTGATCGACCGATTGCGCGCGGCACGCTGGCAGACGGGCAACGGCGGGACCGCGGCGCTCGGCGTGGTCGGCATCGTCGCGGCACTCGTCGCGTTCGTCGTTGTGTGGCGTGATCAGCCTGTGCCGCAAGCGGTTCCACCGCTTCCTTCGGTGTCGACCGCGTCCGAGCCGCTCGTTTCCGCGCCGAGCGGCGCGGCAGCGGCGCCGGACATGGCCGAGCCCGAAGAACTCGTCGTCAGCGTCGTCGGGTTGGTCGCCGCACCGGGGCTCGTGACGTTGGCGCCCGGTACGCGGGTCGCGGATGCGCTGACTGCCGCCGGGGGAGCGTTGCCGGGCGCCGATCTTACGGGCATCAATCTGGCGCAGCGCGTCGCCGACGGCGACCAGATCGTCGTCGGTGCCGCGCCGCCGGATCCGCCGCCTCCCGCGAGCAGCGTGTCGAGCGTCGGAACCGGTGCGGGATCACGGGCCTCGGCACCGGGAGGCGCGGCATCGGGAGGCACGGCATCGGGAGGTGCGGCGGGACCGGTGAATCTGAACACCGCCGACGAAGCGGTGCTCGACGCGTTGCCCGGGGTGGGTCCGGTGACCGCCGCGGCCATCATCGCCTGGCGCGACGAGAACGGGCCGTTCACGGATGTCGAGCAACTCGGCGAGGTCGACGGCATCGGCCCGGCCCGGCTCGCGCGACTGCGCACGCTGGTCACGGTGTGAACAGCGACCGGACCGCTACGCGGCTCGATGCCCGGCTCGTTCCGTGCGCGGCCGCGGCATGGGCCGTCACGCTGCTCGGTCTGTACGCGGGTAGCCGGGCGGCCCTGGCCGGCACCGTGATCGCCGTGCTGCTCGCCGGGGTCGCCGCGTTCGCCCGCGCACGCGGACCGCTCCTGGCAGCGTTGCTGATCGGCGCCGGCTACGGCGTCGCCGTCGGGGTGCGTGCCGCAGCCGCCGAGACGCATCCGCTCGCGACCGCGGCGCCGCGCGGAGCGAGCGTCACCGCCGAGGTGGTGGTCGACGACGATCCGAAAGCGATGCGGCAGAACGCTTTCGGCGGGGAGCCGCAGGTGCGTATCCCGGCGTCGTTGCGGTCCGCACAGATCGGACGCGAGCGCGTCGACGCGGGCGGCTCGGTCGTCCTGTTCGCGGCGGCCGAAACCTGGTCGGAACTGGTTCCGGGACAACGCATCACGGTGCGCGGCACGCTCGCCGTCGCGGACGGGCCGGGACTCGTGGCCGCGCTGCTGCGGGCCCAGGGACCACCGCGCGCGGTCGCGCCGCCGCCGCTGCATCAGCGGTGGGCCGCGACCGTCCGGGAAGGGCTCGCGTCCGCGGCGCAGGCCGTGCTGTCACCCGATGCCGCCGGGCTGCTGCCGGGACTGATCGTCGGGGACACCTCGAACCTGCCGGACGACGTGCGCGAGGAGTTCCGGGTCGCGGGTCTGACCCATCTGACCGCGGTGTCCGGGGCGAACGTGAGCATCGTGCTCGGCGCGGTGCTGCTGCTCGTGCGGGCACTCGGAATCGGACCGCGCACGGGTACCGTCCTCGCCGCCCTGGCACTCGTCGCGTTCGTCGTCGTGGTGCGGCCGTCACCGAGCGTGCTGCGCGCCGCCGCGATGGGATCGGTCGCGCTGCTCGCACTGGTGGTGGGACGACGCAGGCAGGCGATGCCGGCGCTCGCCGCGTCCATCGGGATGTTGCTGATCGTCGCACCGGAGCTCGCGGCCGACGCCGGTTTCGCGCTGTCGGTCGTCGCGACGGCCGGACTGATCGCGGTGGCGCCGGGATGGGTGACGCGCATGCGGGCCCGCGGCATCCCGCGGGCCCTCGCAGAGGTGTGTGCGGTGTCCGCGGCGGCGTTCGTCGTCACCGCCCCGATCGTCGCGGCCCTGTCCGGCTCGGTGAGCGTGGTGGCGGTCGTCGCGAATGTGCTGGTGGCGCCGGTGCTTCCGCCGCTCACCGTGCTCGGGTCCCTGGTCGTCCTGTGCGGCGCGGTGTGGTCGCCGGGGGCGGAACTGCTCGCGCGCGGCGCCGCCCCGATGTTGTGGTGGCTGCTCGAAGTGGCCGACCGCGCGGCCGCGTTGCCCACCGCCGAACTGACGGTGCCGGCGGGTGCGGCCGGTGCCGTGACCGTCGTTGCGGCCATCGTGTGCGGTTGGGTGGTGGCACGGCACCGCCGGCTGAGGAGGATCGTCGCGGTCGCGGCACTGGCCGCGGCGGCCGTGTGTGTGCCGGTGTGGATCGGCCGGCCGGGCTGGCCCGGGACGGGGTGGGTGCTCGTCGCGTGCGATGTGGGACAGGGTGACAGTTTCGTGCTGTCCACCGGCGACGGCGGCGCGATCGTCGTGGACACCGGACCGGACGCGACGGCCGTGGACAGGTGCCTGCGCCGGCTGCGGGTGACTCGCATCCCGATGCTGATGATCACCCATCTGCATGCCGATCACGTCGGCGGTCTCGACGGTGTGCTCGCGGATCGGTCGGTGGCGGTCGTCGTCACGGGTCCGGGCGCGACCTCGCGCCCCGGCGGTGCCGACCTGGTCGCGACCGCGCGGCGGTTCTCGGTGCAGACCCGGGAAATCCATCGGGGGGAGGTGTTCACGATCGGGACGATCACCCTCCGGGTGCTCGGCGACGGCCCGGGCGGTGGTGAGGAGAACGACCGGTCGCTGGTCGCGCGGGCCGACACCCCGATCGGGTCGGTGCTGCTGACCGGCGATGCCGAAGCGGGTGCGCAGGAGGCACTCCTCCGCTCGGGCGCCGAGGTGCGGGCCGACGTGCTCAAGGTTCCGCATCACGGTTCGCGGACGTCGTCGTCGCGGTTCCTTGCGGAGGTGCGTCCCCGCGTCGCGTTGGTCGGGGCCGGACGCGACAACCCGTTCGGGCACCCGCACCCGGAGATTCTGTCGAGTCTGCAGGAACTGGGCACACGCGTACTGACCACCGGCGCGCTGGGGGACATCGCGGTGGTACGGGCCGGGTCCGGGGCCCTTGCCGTCGTGTCCGACCACCGTGGCACGATCGGTCCGTGAGCGCGACGCAACTGCACCTGGTCCTGGGCGACGAAGAACTGCTCGTCGAACGCGCGGTCGCCGGGATCGTCGCCGGAGTACGCGAAACCAGCGGCGCGGGCGCCCAGTTGCCGGTGTCCCGGCTGCGTGCGGGCGATGCCGGTGCCGCCGAACTCGCGGAACTGCTGAGTCCGTCGCTGTTCGCCGAGGACCGCGTGGTGGTGCTCGAAGCCGCCGCCGAGGCCGGCAAGGACGCGGTCGCGTTGATCCTCGACGCGGCGGCCGCGCCACCCGAGGGCGTCACGCTGGTGATCCTGCACAGCGGCGGCGGCCGGGCCAAGGCGATGGTGGGGTCGCTGCAGAAGTGCGGCGCCGAGGTCCACGAATGCGCGAAGGTCACCAAGGCGAGCGAACGTGTCGACTTCGTGCGCGCCGAGTTCCGGGCCGCCGGGGTGCGCGTGGCGCCCGACGTCGTGCAGATGGTGATCGACGCGGTGGGCTCGGATCTGCGGGAGCTCGCCGCCGCGTGCAGCCAGTTGTGCGCGGACACCGGCGGGAAGGTCGATGTGACCGCGGTGAATCGGTACTACTCCGGCAAGGCGGAGGTCACCGGGTTCGAGGTGGCCGAGAAGGCCGTCGCGGGGGACACGGCCGGCGCGCTCGAGGCGTTGCGCTGGGCGATGCACCGCGGTGTCGCGCACGTGCTGCTGGCCGACGCGCTGGCCGACGCGGTGCACACCATCGCGCGGGTCGGGTCCGCCGGGCGCGGTGATCCGTTCAAGATGGCGTCGGATCTGGGTATGCCGCCGTGGAAGGTGAAGAAGGCGCAGGCGCAGGCCCGCGCGTGGAATCCGGACTCGGTCGCGTCCGGACTGGCGATCGTGGCGGCCCTCAACGGTGAGGTCAAGGGCATCGCCGCCGACGCCGACTACGCGGTCGAGCGAGCGGTCCGGCGGATCGCCGCCCTGGCCGGCCGCTGATCACCGCTCCCGGTCCGGGGTCCGGGGTCCGGACGACGAAAGACCGCCCTCACGAGGAGGGCGGTCTTGTCGGAGCCAGAGCTTGCGTTCTACCTCAGAGCTGGTTGGCAACCTTCGCCAGAGCCGACTTCTTGTTGGCGGCCTGGTTCGGGTGGATGACACCCTTGCTGGCGGCCTTGTCGAGCTTGCGGCTGGTGGAGACGAGGAGTTCGACGGCCTTGTCCTTGTCGCCGGCGGCCGCGGCCTCGCGGAACGAACGGATCGCCGTGCGCAGCGAGGACTTGACCGACTGGTTGCGGAGTCGGTTGCGCTCGTTGGTGCGGATCCGCTTCACCTGGGACTTGATGTTGGCCACGCGTAAAATCCTGTCGTTTTGCTGGGTAGCTGGTCGGAAAGCTCTGGGTGCACCAATGCGCACCGACGTACGACGATACCAGCGGGCCGCCGCAATGCCAAAAAGCGGTCGCGTTCGAGGCCCGAATATTTCGTTCCCGTTCCAAATGTTTCGCAGGCGTGACAAGTTTGTTTCCGATTCCGCACCCGGGCCGGACGTGTACGAACATTTCGGACATGAGCCGCCGCAACTCCACCCTCGACGCTGCCAGAACCGGGAAACGACGTCGATCGACGACCACCGACGTCTTCGACGGCTACCCGGACGCGGCCGCCGCCGGAGCGGCGTACGACGAGATGTTCGACGCGGACGGCCGCGTGCGAGCCCCGTACCGGCGCCTCGCGAAGATCCTCGAAGCGAAGGGACCGGAGGACCTCACCGCCCGCACCGAGGCGCTCGGCCGGGCGTTCACCGACCAAGGCGTGACCTTCTCCCTGTCCGGGCAGGAACGACCGTTCCCGCTCGACCTCGTGCCGCGGGTGATCGCCGCCGCCGAATGGACCAAGATCGAGCGAGGCGTCACCCAGCGGGTGCGGGCGCTCGAGATGTTCCTCCACGACGTGTACGGCGAGCAGCACATCCTCCGCGACCGCATCGTGCCCAAACGGCTGGTGACCTCGTGTGAGCACTTCCACCGCGAAGCGGCCGGCATCGTGCCGCCGAACGGGGTGCGCATCCACGTCGCCGGGATCGACCTCATCCGCGACGAGACCGGAACCTTCCGGGTCCTCGAGGACAACCTGCGGTCCCCGTCGGGCGTGTCCTACGTCATGGAGAACCGTCGCGCGATGGCCCGGGTCGCTCCCGACCTGTTTCTCGAACACAGGGTCCGGCCCGTCGGCGAGTACGCACTGCGCCTGCTGCGCGCACTGCGTGCCGCCGCGGCCCCCAACGCCGCCGACCCCACCGTCGTGGTGCTCACCCCCGGTGTCGCGAACTCCGCCTACTTCGAACACTCCCTCCTCGCCCGGCAGATGGGCGTCGAACTCGTCGAAGGCCGCGACCTGTTCTGCCGCGACAACATCGTTTACATGCGCACCACCGAAGGTGAGCAGCAGGTCGACGTCGTCTACCGCCGCATCGACGACGACTTCCTCGACCCGATGCAGTTCCGGCCCGACTCGGTGCTCGGTGTCGCCGGCATCCTCAATGCCGCCCGCGCGGGCAACGTCGTCATCTCGAGCGCTGTCGGCAACGGCGTCGGCGACGACAAGCTGGTCTACACCTATGTGCCGGACATCATCGACTACTACCTCGGCGAGAAACCGCTGCTCCCGAACGTCGACACCCTGCGGTGCTGGCTGGACGAGGAACGTGAGGAGGTCCTCGACCGCATCGACGAACTGGTGATCAAACCGGTCGAGGGCTCCGGCGGATACGGCATCGTGTTCGGCCCCGATGCCTCCGCCGCGGAACTGAAGACCATGGCCCGCAAGATCCGGGCCGACCCGCGCAGCTGGATCGCGCAGCCCGTCGTGCAGCTGTCGACCGTCCCCACCCGGGCAGGCGAGGCGCTCGCGCCGCGGCACGTGGATCTGCGGCCCTTCGCGGTCAACGACGGTGAGGACGTGTGGGTTCTGCCGGGCGGCCTGACCCGGGTCGCCTTGCCCGAAGGGTCGCTGGTGGTCAACTCCAGCCAGGGCGGCGGCAGCAAGGACACGTGGGTGCTCGCGCCCCGCAGCTCGGGCGAGGAGAGCGAACTCGGCGGCGACCGGGTCGTCGCGGAACCGTTGCAGGTCGGATCCGTCGATCGCGGGCCGGAACTGAGCGACACCCAGCAGCAACAACAACAGCAGCAACAGCAGAACGGGAGGGGGCAGTGATGCTGGCGCGCAACGCGGAATCGCTGTTCTGGATCGGCCGCTACGTCGAGCGGGCCGACGACACGGCCCGGATCATGGACGTCGCGGTC
>NZ_JADZGH010000111.1:38381-47599 GCF_015865005.1 Rhodococcus sp. CX | reverse complement strand
GACGTGCCGCCGGTTGCTGCGTGTTCTCGGGTTCGACGAGCCTGCCGGTGCCCTGGACGTGCAGTCCGTCGTCGACCTCGTGGCGTTCGGGCGCGACGGCGGCACGTCGATCGCGTCGACGATCGCCGCTGCACGGGAAAACGCCCGCGGCGCCCGTGAGGTCACGTCCACGGAGATGTGGCAGTGTCTCAACACCACCTACAACGGTCTCGCCGAACGTGAACGCGCGTCGAAACGCCTCGGCCCGCACGAGTTCTTCCGCTACATCGAGGAACGTGCCGCGATGTTCGCGGGCCTGGCCGACAGCACCCTGTGCCGCGACGACGGCTACCGATTCCTGCTGCTGGGCCGGTCCATCGAACGCGTCGACATGACCGTGCGCCTGCTGCTGTCGCGGGCCGGCGACCGTCCGACCTCCCCGACCTGGGCGACGGTGCTGCGTTCGGCGGGCGGGCACGACACCTACCTGCGCACCTATCGGGGGGCGCTCGACGCGGGCCGCATCGTCGAGTTCATGCTGCTCGACCGGCTGTTCCCGCGCTCGGTGTTCAGCGCGATCCAGGAGGCCGAACGCTGCCTGGCCGAACTCGACTCCTCCGACAACCGGCTCGGAGCCGGGAACGCGGCGCAGCGCCTGCTCGGGCGGGCCCGCAGCGAACTCGAATTCCTCGAGCCGGGGGTGCTCGTGGAGGAACTCGCCGAGCGTCTGCTGATGCTGCAGGACATGTGCCGGCAGGTCGGTGACGCGATTGCGCGTCAGTTCTTCCACTCCGCCCCGTGGGTGGCGTGGATCGATGCGAGGGCCGTGGAACTCGACCGCGTGCCGGTGGAAGGAGAACTGTGAGCTGGCGGATGCGCGTGGTGCACACCACGGGATACGGCTACGACGGGCCGGTGACCTCGTCCTACAACGAGGCTCGTCTCACGCCGCGGTCGGACGGCCGGCAGACGGTGATCCTGTCCCGCGTCGACACCACGCCGGCGACACGGGCCTACCGCTACACCGACTACTGGGGCAGCGGGGTCACCGCCTTCGACCTGCACGCCCCGCACACCTCGCTCGACGTCACCGGCCTGTCCGTCGTCGAAACCACGGTGTCGGGACCGCCCGACACCGTGGTCGATTGGGACGAACTGCGTTCGGAACCGATCCGCGACCGGTTCGACGAACTGCTGGTGCCGACGGTGTTCGTGCCCGCGGACAAGAACCTCGCCAAGGTCGCGCGCGGCCTGGCCCGCGGACTCGACCCGGTCTCGGCGGTGTTCGCCGCCGCGCGGTGGGTGCACGAGGAGATGAACTACGTGCCGGGCTCGACCGGGGTACACACCTCGGCCGTCGAGGCGTACGCGGACCGCAGCGGCGTGTGCCAGGACTATGCGCACCTGACGCTGTTGTTGCTGCGCGCCATGGACATTCCCGCGCGGTACGTGTCGGGATACCTGCATCCGCAGGTCGACGCCGAGATCGGGGTGACCGCCGCAGGAGAGTCCCACGCGTGGATCGAGGCGTGGACCGGGGCGTGGTGGGGTTACGACCCGACCAACCTGTCGTTCATCGGTGAACAGCATGTTTCGGTCGGGGTAGGACGGGATTACGCGGACGTGCCGCCGCTCAAGGGCATCTACACCGGCGGTGGCGCCACGGCGCACGAGGTTGTTGTCGAGGTCACCCGGCTTGCGTAATGTGCCGGACGCAGGGGGAAGTCGAACCGACTCGGATCGGCCCCACGGGGCCGCGAACCTCTAGGTGGTCCCATGACGTCCCAACACGAGACAGCCCAGGAATACGTCGAGACGGAACCGTTCTCGGATGTCAAGAAGTTCGTGGCGGAAGGGATCGGCACGTTCGTGCTGGTGTTCTCCGCCGTCGGCACGGCGGTGTTCGCCGGGGCGAAGGTCGGCAATCTCGGTGTCGCGCTGGCATTCGGCCTCACGCTGCTGTTCCTCGTCTACACGATCGGCCCGATCTCGGGCTGCCACGTCAATCCCGCAGTCACCGTCGGCCAGTTGATCGTCGGCCACATCACCGCGGCGCGTGCCGTCGGCTACTGGGTCGCGCAGTTCATCGGCGGTCTGCTCGCCGGTGTGGTGATCTACACGATCGCGCAGTCGCTTCCGTCCTACGACCGGACCGTGGACGGTCTCGGTGCCAACGGCTGGGGTGCGCACAGTCCGTCGGCGATCACCGGCCCGCTCGGTGGGGTGCTGGAGGAGGGTTACGGCCTCGGCGCCACGATCCTGATCGAGGTGCTGCTCACCGCGCTGCTGGTGTTCGTGGTGCTCTCGGCCACCGATCAGGTGTCGGACGTGCTCATGGCCGGTGTCGCGATCGGTTTCACCCTCGCGGTGATCCACCTGATCGCGATCCCGATCGACAACACCTCGGTCAACCCGGCGCGCAGCCTCGCGGTCGCGCCCTACCAGGTCGGTGCGCTCGGCCAGTTGTGGGTGTTCATCGTGTTCCCGCTGATCGGCGGTGCGCTGGGCGCGCTGGTCTACCGGCTGCTGTTCGGCAACACCCGCGGCCTGCGCGCGTAACGCGCGACCGCTGTCTCGCTGCGCTCCGGCTTCACTGCCAGCCGAAGTCGGAGCGCAGGCGGGTGGCGACCGCGTCGAACCGCTTGCGGTCCAGGATCGCGCCTTCGCGCCGGATGCCTTCCTCGGGGACATCGAGAACCCGGTCGAGCCGAACCCAGCTCGGCCGGTTCTCGGCGTCCCAGGCGCCCGGTCCCAGCGCGAGCCAGTCGCGGTGCCCGTCGCGGTCGCTGTTCGACGAGAGCATCAGGCCGAGGAGCGTCGAGCCGTTGCGGCCGACGACGAGAACGGGCCGGTCCTTGCCCTGGCTCGCGTCCTCCTCGTAGGCGACCCACGTCCACACGATCTCACCGGGATCGGCGCGACCGTCGAGGTCGGGCGCATAGTCGATGCGCCGCGCCCGGTGCGCGGTGGGTGCGCTGCGCGAGGTCACCGGCCGGCCGGGTGTGGGGGCGGGCCGACGGGTCTGCGTCGAGCCGCCGAGGGCGGTGCGTGCTCTGCCCTCGGCCACGATGCGGGCCTTGTCCAAGGCACCGGATCGCTGCAGTTGCTCGAGCAGCCGAGGACCCTGCTCGACCGCCAGCTTGCCCAGTTGCTTGCCCAGTTTCTTCCACGTACCAGCCACGGTCGCCGAGCTTAGCGGCGACGAGGCGACAACGTCCGTGGCGGCAGGTCAACGGCCCTTACGGCGCGTACGGGCCTCGAGGATGCCGATGATGGCGTCGGCGAGGGGGCCGTCCTGGCCGGCGACGGCCTGCTCGAGGTCCTCGATCATGGCGGCCGTGACTCGGGTCTGTTTGAGGTGTTGGCCGGCGACGAATTCGTGGGTCATGAGTTGGGTGTCGAGGTCGTCGATCTTGGCGAGGAGCTGGTCGAGCTCGGCGACGGTGATCTCGACGGTGCCGAACTCGGCAAGCTCCCCGAGACCGGCGTCGGTGGCGCGGTGGGCCGCGAGGTCGCGGCGGGCGCGCAGGCCGGCGAGGAGGCGGTCGAAGGCGGGGGTGTCGTCGCTGTACACGGCCTCGAGCGTAGGGCCCGGAGCGGGCCGACGGTCGTTGCACACGCCCGGCGCGGTCGGGAGCACTACGCTGCGCAGGTGATCCTCGAACACGCACCGCTGCAGGTGAAACCGGGCATGTCCACCGAGTTCGAAGCAGCCTTCGCTCAGGCCCGGCAGATCATCGCCCGGATGCCCGGGTTCCGCCGGCTGAGCCTGTCCCGCTGCATCGAACGGCCCGACGCCTACCTGCTGCTCGTCGAATGGGACACCCTCGAGGACCACACCGAGGGATTCCGCGGATCGGCGGACTACCAGCAGTGGCGTCGGCTGCTGCACCACTTCTACGACCCGTTCCCGACCGTCGAACACTACGAGCAGGTCGACGCCTGACACAGAGGTGCCCGTCATGACGGTTGGTGCATCGAAATACCGGTACACCAACCGTCGTTTCGGGGTGAATCGACAGAGCGGGACGGCTCGTCAGGCGCGGGTCGGGACCCGGCCGGTGGTGGCGGTCGAGAGCACTGCCCTGAACCCGCTCGTCACCTCGTCGGCGAGCGCCTCGTCCACGCCGTCCTCGAGAGCGTCGAGGATGCGGGAGACGACGACGGCGGGGTCGGACTTGGGGACGTCGAGGTGCGCGATCATCGGGGTGTCGGTGTAGGCGAGATGAGCGCCGACCACCTGGGTTCCCTGTCCAGCCAACTCGAGCCGCAGCGCGTTCGTCAGACCCCAGAACGCGGCCTTGGACGGGCTGTACGCCCCGGGCGCCGCCAGCCAGCTCAGCACCGAGTGCACGTCGATCACGGCGCCGCCGCCGCGCCGCGCCAGGGTGGGCGCGACGGCGCGGACGAGTTCGAGCGGCCCGAAGACATTGGTCTCGAACGTGGCCCGGATCTCGTCGATCGGGGAGGTGAGCAGCGAGGGTGCACCGGTGATCCCGGCGTTGTTCACGACCACATCCACATCGGTCGCCGCGGCGGCCGCCGCCCGGATCGAATCGGGGTCGGTGACGTCGAGGTGGATCGGGACGACGCGTTCGTCGTGCCAGTCGTGATCGCGCCGCGCTGCGGCGTACACGCGGTGAGCCCCGCGAGCGAGGAACTGGCGGACGAACTCCCGGCCCAGCCCTCCGGTTGCGCCCGTGACGAGCACGGTGCGTCCTTGGATGTTCATGATTCGTTCCTTCGGTGGGTCAGAGCCGTTCGATGACGGTGGCGTTCGCCAATCCGCCTGCCTCGCACATCGTCTGGAGTCCGAAGCGGCCGCCGCGCTCATGCAGTGCGTGAATCAGCGTGGTCGTCAGGCGGGCGCCGCTGGCCCCGAGCGGGTGCCCGAGCGCGATGGCACCGCCGTGGACGTTCACCTTGTTCAGGTCTGCGCCGGTCTCCTGCGCCCAGGCGAGCACCACCGACGCGAACGCCTCGTTGACCTCGAACAGGTCGATGTCGTCGAGGGTCAGTCCGGCGCGCGCCAGCACCTTGCGGGTGGCGGGAACGACGGCGGTCAGCATCAGCAGCGGATCGTCCCCGGCGACCGCGACGCTGTGCACCCGGGCGAGCGGCGTCAGCCCGAGCTGTGCGGCCCGCTCGCTCGTGGTGACCAGCAGCGCCGCGCTGCCGTCGGTGACCTGACTGGCGTTGGCGGCCGTCACGTTCCACTCGATCTGCGGGAACCTGCGCGCCATCGCCTCGTCGAAGTAGGCGGGACGCAACCCGGCCAGGGTTTCCAGGGTGCTGCCGACGCGGATGCCTTCGTCGGTGCGAACCTCGCCGACGGGGCTGATCTCCGCGTCGAACAGCCCGTTCTTCGTGGCGGTCGCCGCCCTCGCGTGGCTGCCGAGCGCGAACTCGTCCATCTGCGTGCGGGAGATGCCCCAGCGCGCGGCGATCAGCTCGGCGCTGATGCCCTGGGGCACCAGGCCGTCGGGGTAGCATTCGGCGAACGCGACGCCGCTCGGATCGGTCGTCCCGAGCATGCTCGATCCCATCGGCACCCGGCTCATCGACTCGACCCCGGCCGCAACGGCGATGTCGTATGCGCCGGCGATCACTCCCTGTGCCGCGAAGTGCAACGCCTGTTGGCTGCTGCCGCACTGCCGGTCGACGGTGGTGGCCGGCACCGATTCCGGATACCCGGCGGCGAGTGCCGCGCGCCGGGTGACGTTGGCGCCCTGCTCGCCGACGGTGCTGACGACGCCGCCGATCACGTCGTCGATCAGGTTCGGGTCGACGCCACTGCGGTCGACGACGGCGCGGAGGCTGTGGGCCATCAGATCCACTGGGTGGACGTCGTGCAGCGCACCGGTTTCCCGGCCCCGGCCCAGGGGAGTGCGGACGGCCTCGACGATCACTGCGTCTCTCATCGGAGTCCTTCTCGTTCGTGAGCGCCGGGTCGGATCCCGGACGCTCGGTCTGCTGACTGCAACCATCTAGCTATGCAAAACCATACCCAGCAACGACGGATCTGACTATAGCGGCCAAAAGTCAGTATTCTGAGGGCATGGCGATGAAGCTCGAAGGACCCCTCGCGGACCGGTCGGCGTGGGAAACCGGTGAGCACTGCTCGATCAGCCGCGCCATGCGGATCGTCGGAACGCGATCCGCGATGCTGCTGCTGCGGGAGGCGTACTACGGCACCACCCGGTTCGACGACTTCGCGCAGCGGGTGGGCATCACCGAGGCCGTCGCCTCGGCGCGGCTGAAGGAACTCGTCGAAGCCGGATTGCTCGCCAAGAGCCCGTACCGGGAACCGGGGCAGCGCACGCGCTACGAATACGTGCTCACCGACATGGGCCGTGATCTGCTGCCCGCGGTGCTCGCGCTCATGCAGTGGGGCGACAAGTATCTGCACGACGACGGCGGACCGCTGCAGCTCGTCGAGGACGCCACGAGCGCGCCGGTCCGGGTGCAGATCCGCAGCGAGGACGGCACCGAGGTCGGGCTCGACGATCTGCGCGTGCGCATCAACCGCCACGGCAAACGGGACGCCCCGAAGCCGTCTGCGTCCTGAGCGAAGTACCGAGCAGAGTCTCGGGCGGACCCCGCCGCGACCCTGGATGTGCCTGCCGGGCGGGGTCCGGGGGATGATGGGAAGGCGCGGATCGTGGCTGATGCGATCCTGTAGCGGGACGAGAACGGGACCGGTCGCGACGACCCGGTCGGTGTCGGTGTGCGAGTGAGACGAGGGAACAAGGCTTGAGCAGCAACTTTGCGGAAAAGACGTTCACGGATCCGTCGAAGATCCGGAACTTCTGCATCATCGCGCACATCGACCACGGCAAATCCACCCTCGCCGACCGGATGCTGCAGCTCACCGGTGTCGTCGAGGAACGTGCGATGCGCGCGCAGTACCTCGACCGGATGGACATCGAGCGCGAACGCGGCATCACCATCAAGGCGCAGAACGTGCGGCTGCCCTGGAAGGTCGGCGACGAAGAGTACGTCATGCACCTGATCGACACGCCCGGGCACGTCGACTTCACCTACGAGGTGTCCCGCGCGCTCGAAGCCTGTGAGGGCGCGGTGCTGCTCGTCGACGCGGCGCAGGGCATCGAGGCACAGACCCTCGCGAACCTCTACCTCGCGCTCGACAAGGACCTGACCATCATCCCGGTCCTCAACAAGATCGACCTGCCCGCCGCCGATCCCGACCGCTACGCCGCGGAGATCGCCAACATCATCGGCTGCGAACCCGACGACGTGCTGCGCGTGTCCGGCAAGACCGGTGTGGGTGTGGCGGAACTGCTCGACGAGGTGATCCGGCAGGTCCCGCCGCCCGTCGGTGACCCGGACGCACCGGCCCGCGCCATGATCTTCGACTCGGTGTACGACACCTACCGCGGTGTCGTCACGTACGTCCGTGTCGTCGACGGCAAGATCGTGCCGCGCGAGAAGATCAAGATGATGTCGACCGGTGCGACCCACGAACTGCTGGAGGTCGGCATCGTCTCGCCCGAACCGAAGGCGACGGCCGGTCTCGGCGTCGGCGAGGTGGGCTACCTCATCACCGGCGTGAAGGACGTGCGCCAGTCGAAGGTCGGCGACACCGTGACGACCGCGCGCAACGGCGCGACCGAACCGCTCACCGGCTACCGCGAGCCGCGCCCGATGGTCTACTCGGGTCTGTACCCGGTGGACGGCTCCGACTACCCGGACCTGCGCGATGCCCTCGACAAGCTGCAGCTCAACGACGCGGCGCTGACCTACGAGCCGGAGACCTCCGTCGCGCTCGGCTTCGGCTTCCGCTGCGGCTTCCTCGGCCTGCTGCACATGGAGATCACCCGCGAACGGCTCGAGCGTGAGTTCGGCCTCGACCTGATCTCGACGGCACCGAACGTCGTGTACCGCGTCGTCCTCGAGGGCGGCCAGGAACACATCGTCACCAACCCGTCCTACTGGCCCGAGGGCAAGGCCCGCGAGATCTACGAGCCGATCGTCAAATGCACGATCATCGCGCCGAGCGAGTTCATCGGCTCGATCATGGAGCTGTGCCAGAGCCGCCGCGGCGAGCTCGGCGGCATGGACTACCTGTCCGAGACCCGCGTCGAGCTGCGCTACACGCTGCCGATGGCCGAGATCATCTTCGACTTCTTCGACTCGCTCAAGTCCCGGACCCGCGGCTACGCGAGCCTCGACTACGAGGAGGCCGGCGAGCAGCAGGCCGCGCTGGTGAAGGTCGACATCCTGCTGCAGGGCGAGGCTGTCGACGCGTTCAGCGCGATCGTGCACAAGGACGCCGCGGCCGCATACGGCAACAAGATGACCACGAAGCTCAAGGAGCTCATCCCGCGCCAGCAGTTCGAGGTGCCGGTGCAGGCCGCGATCGGATCGAAGATCATCGCGCGCGAGAACATCCGCGCCATCCGCAAGGACGTGCTCGCCAAGTGCTACGGCGGCGACATCAGCCGTAAGCGCAAGCTGCTCGAGAAGCAGAAGGAAGGCAAGAAGCGCATGAAGACGATCGGTCGCGTCGACGTGCCGCAGGAAGCGTTCGTCGCGGCGCTGTCGTCGGAGGCTTCGTCCGACAAGCCCAAGAAGTAGGCGCCACTCCACCGGAAGGATCCCGCCGTGCTCGACACCTGGCTCACCCGTGAACTGGGAATCACCGTTCCGCTCGTCGGGGCGCCGATGGTGGGGCGGGCCGGTGGGGCCCTCGCCGGGGCGGTCACCCGCGCCGGCGGCATCGGCCTGATCGGCGCGGCCCGCTTCCACACCGCCGAGTGGCTCGAGGCCGAGGCACAGACGGCACGGGAGATCGGTGGGGGACTGCTCGGGTTCGGCCTGATGACCTGGGCCCTGGCCGACGACGCCACGCTCCTCGGTACGGTGCTCGACCTGCGGCCGCGGGTGGTGTCGCTGTCGTTCGGCGATCCCGCGCCCTACGTGCAACGCGTGCACGACGCAGGGGCACTGGCCATCTCGCAGATCAACTCGATCGACGATCTGCGGGTCGTCGAGGCGGCGGGAGTCGACGCGGTCGTCGCGCAGGGCCACGAGGCGGGCGGACACACCGGCCGGGTCGGCACGCTGCCGCTGCTGCAGGAGGTTCTCGAGTCGACGTCGCTGCCGGTGCTCGCGGCGGGCGGGATCGCATCGGGCCGCGGTCTGGCGGCGGTGCTCGCGGCCGGCGCCGAGGGAGCGTACGTCGGTACGGCCCTGCTGGCGAGCCCGGAGACCGTCGG
>NZ_JADZGH010000111.1:31201-38371 GCF_015865005.1 Rhodococcus sp. CX | reverse complement strand
CCGGCAGAAGTTGGTCGACGCCGGCAGTGGCGACACCGTCTACACCGACATCTTCGACAAGGCGCGGCACATGCCGTGGCCGGAGCGGTGGGGCGGGCGTGCGCTCACCAACGACTTCACCGCGAACTGGCACGGTCGCGGCGTGGACGAGCAGACCCTCGCCGACGCGTACGTCGCCGACGATCCAAACGTCGGGGTCGTGTACGCGGGAGAGGCGGCCGGTCTCGTTCGGGAGCAGAGGCCGGCCGGGGACGTCGTCCGGGATATCGCGACGCAGGCGGAGGCGCTGCTCGCCCGGTTCGGCAAGCAATAACCGCATCCGCGCTATGTAAGCGCTATGTAAGGTAGCCTTCACCGCCGAGCAGATCGCTTCGCTGCAACCCGATCTCGTACTCGGATCGTGGCTCGTCGATCCCGAGACGGATTTCGACACGCTGTCCGCCGTCGCGCCGACGGTCGCGCCGCTCGGCGACACCGGTGTCGACCGCTGGGACGAGCAGGTCCGCGTGCTCGGCGAGATCCTCGGGCGCAGCGACGACGCGGAGAAGATCATCTCCGATCGTGAGGCCGAGATCGCGGAGGCCGCACTGCCGGGGCTCGCGGGCCGGACCGGAGTGCTGTCCCAGTATGTGGTCGGGCAGGGACAGTTCGCCGTCGTCGACTACCCGACCGTCGCCGCGTTCAACACGCCCTCGTCGCTGTCCATCGGCTACGCGCTCGACACGATCCGGCCGCAGCTCGAGGCGATCGCCGGCGTCTGAGATCAGGACGGGTGGAGATGGGCGGGGTGGAACGCGCCGGTCTGGATCTGCTCCTCCGCGCGGATGACGTGCACCACCGCGTTGATCTGCGCCAGGTGGGTGAACGCCTGCGGGAAATTGCCCAGGTGACGGCCGGTGTGCGGATCGATCTCCTCGGCATAGAGCTCGAGCGGGCTGGCGAAGCCGAGCAACCGCTCGCACAGCGCGCGGGCCCGCTCCACCTCGCCGATCTCAACCAGTGCCGACACCAGCCAGAACGAACAGATCGTGAAGGTGCCCTCCTCGCCGGCGAGACCGTCGTCGGTGGTCTCGACCCGGTAGCGCAGCACCAGGCCGTGTTCGGTGAGTTCGTCGGCGATGGCGAGCACCGTCGCGCGGACCCGCGGATCGTCGGCGGGCAGGAACCGTAGCAGTGGAATCAGCAGCGCCGACGCATCCAGAGACGGATGCCCGTACCGCTGGGTGAACACCCCGCGTTCGTCGACGCCGTGCGCGAGGACATCGGCCTTGATCTCGTCGGCCATCTTCTGCCACTGCATCGCGTAGCTCTTCTCACCCTGCATCGCAGCGAGTTTCGCGCCGCGGTCGAGGGCGACCCAGCACATCACCTTCGACGAGACGAAGTGCTGGGGTTCGCCGCGGACCTCCCAGATTCCGCGGTCGGGTTCCCGCCAGTGTTTCAGCGCCTCCTCGACCTGGAGTTTCAGCAACGGCCACAGCGAATCGGGCACGTGCTCACGGGATTTGACGTGGAGGTAGACCGAATCGAGCATGGTGCCCCAGATGTCGTGCTGCGACTGGTGATAGGCGCCGTTGCCGATCCGCACCGGCCTGGCCTCGTCGTAGCCGCACATATGGTTGAGTTCGGATTCCTCGAGGGTACGTTCCCCGCCGACCCCGTACATCACCTGGAGCGGACGGGGAACGCCGTGCTGGTCACGACTCGCGTCGGAGATGAACGAGAAGAAGTCGTCGGCCTCCCGGTCGAGTCCCAGCGTGTACAGGCCCCACAGAGCGAACGTCGAATCACGCACCCACGCGTAGCGGTAGTCCCAGTTGCGTTCACCGCCGGGAGTTTCCGGCAGCGAGGTGGTCGACGCCGCGAGCAGCGCCCCGGTCGGCGCGTAGGTCAGGCCCTTCAACGTCAGCGCACTGCGCTGCAGATAGCTGCGCCACGGATGATCAGGGAATCGGCCCGTGGTGATCCACTCGCGCCAGAAGTCTGCGGTGGCAGCCATTTTCGCGGCAGCCTCCGCGAACGTCTTCGGAGCCGGGTGGTCGGACCAGGACAGGGCCACGAACACACTGTCACCCTTGTACATCCGGGTGCGAGCGCGCGCCTCACGTCCTTCGAGACCCAGACGCATATCGGTCGTCAGGCGAAGTTCCGGATGCGAACCGGCCGTTTCCGGGCGGCAGCGCGCGGTCGCCTCCTCGTACACCTTGCCGGTGTACTCCCACACCGTGGACTCCCGGTTGTAGTCGAACGCAGGCTCGCAGCTCATCTCGAACTCCACGGTGCCGCTCACGCAGCGGATCGTGCGCAGCAACACGTGCTCGGCATCCCAGTCCGGCGGCGTCCGGCGATGCGTGCGCGACCGGTCGTCGACCGCGTGCCACGGACCCATCACCAGCGCGTCGCGCACCACGATCCAGCCGGTCTCGGTCTGCCAGGTGGTCTCGAGAATCAGCCCACCGGGAAGGTAGCGGCGCGCGGCGGGCACGGTGTGTCCGTGCGGGCCGATCCGGAAATGCCCCGCGCTGCGGTCGAGAATCGAACCGAACACGCTCGGCGAATCCGGCCGGGGCAGGCACATCCACTCGACGGCGCCGTTGCGGGCGACCAGGCAGGTCGTCTCGCAGTCCGACAGGAACGCGTAGTCGTCGATCGGCGGATACGGGCTCCGGTGGAGTATCGGCGGCGGCCGGTCGTCGGGATCGGGGTCGTCGAAGTCGATCGTGGCTCCCATCACCCAATTCTCGGTCCGGCGCGCTCCGCCTGCACGGGGAACGGCCGACGATTCGGTGGTCGTGGACCCGCCGTCTAAGGTGGGTGCGTGGACCGGGTGGCATCGTGGTGGGACGGATTCGAGCTGTGGCTCGCCGGACTGTCCTTCGTGCCGCAGGCCGCACTGGTACTGCTCGTGATGGTGCCGCTGTGCGCCGGCGCGGCCTGGCTGCTCGACCGCGTTCTCGCAGGGGTGTTCGCGGCCGTCGGACGCCGCGAACACGATGTGCCCGTCCCCGCCACGACCGAACCGACGACGAAGGACCGCTGACATGCCGCGCTCACGCGTGACCCTGGCGCTGATCGCGCTGCTCGCCATCGTCGTCGTCGCCTGGTTTCTCACCCGCTGACCGCGCGGTCGGGCATGATCGGCGGCTCTGCTAGAGTCTCCGGCGTGTCCGTAACCACACTGCCCCGCGTGCGCCACGAGCTGGCGCTGATCGCTGTCGGCAGCTTGTCGGTTGCCGACGTCAGCTGTTGTCGCTGATCGATCCTTCCCGACCCGCGGCATCGCCGCACCGGCTTCCGGGCAATCTCGATCGATCTTCCGTGTGCCGATCCCCGGTATCCGCCGGACGCCTCGGGCAGTGCGCACGGAGCCTTCCGGTGCCGATTTCTGCGGGTCACCACCTCCGTACACCGCTCCTGTAGGAAGGCCCCTGTTCCATGAAGAAACGTTCTGCCCTCGTGTTCGCGGCCCTCGCGGCAGCCACCGCGACCGCGCTGTCCGCTTGCGCGGGCGGCGCGAGCGACACCGTCGGTGAGGACAGCGTGGCGGACGGCTCCGGCGGCACCGTCAACCTGTACGCCTACGCGGTCCCGAAGCCCGGCTTCGACCTGATCATCCCCGCATTCAACGCCACCGAAGAGGGCGAGGGCGTTGCCTTCCAGCAGTCCTACGGCGCCTCCGGCGACCAGTCGCGCAAGGTCAAGGACGGTGCGGCCGCCGACTTCGTCAACTTCTCCGTCGAACCCGACATCACCCGCCTCGTCGACGCGGGTCTCGTCGACGCGGACTGGAACACCGGTGCCTACAACGGCATTCCCTTCGGCTCCGTCGTGACGATCGTGGTCCGCGAGGGCAACCCGAAGAACATCCAGGACTGGGACGACCTGCTCCAGCCGGGTCTTGAGGTCGTGACCCCCAATCCGTTCAGCTCGGGATCGGCCAAGTGGAACCTGCTCGCGCCGTACGCCGCGAAGAGCGAGGGCGGGGCCAACCCCCAGGCCGGCCTGGACTTCGTCAACCAGCTCGTGACCGAGCACGTCAAGATCCAGCCGAAGTCCGGCCGCGAAGCGACCGAGGCGTTCCTGCAGGGCTCCGGTGACGTTCTGCTCAGCTACGAGAACGAGGCCCTGTTCGCCGAACGCAACGGGGACCCCGTCGAGCACGTCACCCCGCCGGTCACGTTCAAGATCGAGAACCCGGCCGCGGTGCTGACGAACTCCCCGAACGCGGACAAGGCCCAGGCGTTCAACGACTACCTGTACACCACCGAGGCGCAGCGCCTGTGGGCGCAGGCCGGATTCCGTCCGGTCGACCCGGCCGTCGCCGAGGAGTTTGCGGCCGACTTCCCGCAGCCGCAGAAGCTGTGGACCATCGCAGACCTCGGCGGCTGGTCTGCCGTCGACGCCGACCTGTTCAAGCAGGGCACCGGCTCGATCGCCGTGATCTACGACAACGCCACGAAGTAGGCCCGTTCCGTGAGTACCACCGAGACACGCCCCGGGGCGGGAGCACCAGCTCCCGCCCCGGTGGCGCGCCGCCGGAAGCCGCTGTTCGCCTTCACCGGAACGGTCGGCCCACTCGGCGTCGGCGTCGCCACCCTGTGGCTGAGCATCATCGTCCTGCTGCCGCTCGCGGCACTGACCACCCACGCGTTCGCCGACGGGCTGTCCGGCTTCGTCGACGCTCTCACCGCCCCGGCCGCGCTGGCCACGCTGCGGATCACCGTCGTCGTGTCGGTGATCGTCGCGTTGATCAACGCGGTGATGGGAACCCTCATCGCCTGGGTGCTGGTGCGCGACGAGTTCCCGGGCAAGAAGGTCGTCAACGCGCTGATCGACCTGCCGTTCGCGCTGCCCACGATCGTCGCCAGCATCGTGCTGCTGTCGCTGTACGGGCCGATGAGCCCGATCGGCCTGCACCTGAACGCAACCCAGCCCGGTCTGATCATCGCGCTCGCGTTCGTGACGCTGCCGTTCGTGGTCCGGGCCGTGCAACCGGTGCTGCTCGAAACCGATCGGGAGGTCGAGGAGGCGGCGGCGTCGCTCGGTGCCGACAACTTCACCATCTTCCGTTCCGTCGTCCTGCCGACCCTCGGGCCCGCCATCCTCGGCGGTGCCGGTCTCGCATTCGCCCGCGCCATCGGCGAATACGGCTCGATCGTGCTCATCGGCGGCAACATCCCGTACAAGACGCAGATGGCGTCGCAGTACATCCAGCAGCAGATCGAGATCGACCGGCCGGTCAACGCCGCCGCCGTGTCGGTCGCTCTGCTGTTCATCGCGTTCGTCGCGCTGTTCGTGCTGCGTGTCGTCGCGAACCGCGGCCGGCGCCGAGAGGAGAACGACGCGTGAAACTCTCCGCGTTCACCCGGATCTCCCTGCGCACCGTCGCGCTGGGTTACCTCTTCTTCCTGTTGCTCGTGCCGATCGGCGTCATCCTGTACCGCACGTTCGAGAACGGCATCATGGCGTTCGTCGAGTCGATCAGCACGCCGGCCGCGATCTCGGCACTGAACCTGTCGCTGCTCATCGTCGCGATCGTGGTGCCGCTCAACGTCGTCTTCGGCATCGTCGTCGCGCTCGCGCTCGTGCGCGGCCGCTTCCCGGGTCGCGGTCTGCTGCAGTCGGTCGTGGACCTGCCGTTCGCGGTGTCACCGATCGTGGTCGGTGTCGCCCTGATCATGTTGTGGGGCGCCGGCGGCTGGTTCGGCGGCCTCGAGTCCCTCGGATTCAAGGTGATCTTCGGCCTGCCCGGCATGGTGATCGCCACGATCTTCGTGACGTTGCCGTTCGTGGTGCGGGAGGTCGAACCGGTCCTGCACGAGATCGGCGAGGAACAGGAACAGGCCGCCGCCACCCTCGGTGCGAACGCGTGGCAGACGTTCTGGCGGATCACGCTGCCGGCAATCCGCTGGGGCCTGACCTACGGCATCGTGCTCACCGTCGCCCGCGCACTCGGCGAATTCGGTGCGGTCATCATGGTGTCGTCCGGGTTCCCCGGTGTCTCCCAGACGTTGACGCTGCTGGTGCACGCCCGGTACATCGATGACCACAACACCTTCGGTGCCTACAGTGCCGCGACCCTGCTCATGGCCATCGCCGTGCTCGTGCTGCTGCTGATGACCCTGCTCGACCGCAAGAGGAGTGCCGACAAATGATCACCGTCACCGGGGCCCGCAAGAACTACGGGGATTTCGCGGCGCTCGACAACGTCGACATCGAGATTCCCTCCGGTTCGCTGACCGCGCTGCTCGGCCCGTCCGGCTCCGGCAAGTCGACGTTGCTGCGGTCGATCGCGGGTCTCGAGACCCTCGACTCCGGCACCGTGCACATCGCGGGCAAGGACGTCACCGACGTGACGCCGCAGAAGCGCGACATCGGGTTCGTGTTCCAGCACTACGCCGCGTTCAAGCACATGACCGTGCGGGAGAACGTCGCGTTCGGCCTGAAGATCCGCAAGCGCCCGAAGGCCGAGATCGACAAGAAGGTGGGGGAGCTGCTCGAGATCGTCGGGCTCGACGGATTCCAGCAGCGCTACCCGGCGCAGCTGTCCGGTGGTCAGCGTCAGCGTATGGCCCTGGCCCGCGCGCTCGCCGTCGACCCGCAGGTGCTGCTGCTCGACGAGCCGTTCGGCGCGCTGGACGCGAAGGTCCGCGCCGATCTGCGCACCTGGCTGCGCCGGCTGCACGACGAGGTGCACGTGACGACCGTGCTGGTCACCCACGACCAGGAGGAAGCGCTCGACATCGCCGACCGGATCGCGGTCCTCAACCGTGGCCGGATCGAGCAGGTCGGGACGCCCGAGGATCTCTACGATCGCCCCGACAACGACTTCGTGATGTCGTTCCTCGGCAGCGTCTCCAAGCTCAACGGGCAGCTGGTGCGGCCGCACGACATCCGGCTCGGTCGCACCCCGGAACTCGCCGAGGCTCGGAGCGAGGGCACCGCCGAGTCGCTGGGGATCACCCGCGCGACTGTCGAACGGGTCGTGCACCTCGGATTCGAGGTGCGGGTGGAGCTGCACAACGAAGCCACCGGCGAATCGTTCACCGCGCAGGTCACGCGCGGCGACGCGCAGGCCCTGGGGCTGCGTCCGGGGGAGACCGTCTACGCCCGCGCCACCCGGCCGCCCGCCCTCGACGAGGTCGTGGTGACCGGCGTCTGACGATCGCC
>NZ_JADZGH010000111.1:16621-31191 GCF_015865005.1 Rhodococcus sp. CX | reverse complement strand
CTGGTGGATCCGAGCACCGCGGCGGTCATCGGGCTGCGGCCGTGGCTGCCGACGACGACCAGCTGCGACCGCGCGGAATGCTCGAGCAGCGCCTCCTCCGGCTTGCCGCGCTCGACGCTGTGCGTGACCTCGACGTCCGGGTAGCGGCTCCGCCATCCGGCGAGGCTCTCGGCCACCAGCGCGGTCTGCTGTTTCACGTAGTCGTCCCAGTCGATGAACCGGGAACCCTCCCCGTAGGTGAGGGTCGACTGCTCGGTCCAGCTGTGGACGGCGACCAGAGGGGCGCCGACGAACGCCGCGAACTCGAAGGCGTGCTCGATCGCCTTCGCGCTGAGTTCACTGCCGTCGACCCCGACGGCCACCGGACGGCCGTTGACCGCCTCGGGGGGCGGTTCGCCCCGCCACGACACGACCGGGCACTTCGCGTGATTGGTCGCGTACACGACGTCGGAGCCGTGGAACATCGACTGCCACTCGGTGGTAGTCAGGTGACCGAGCACGAGCATCCGGGCCGTTCCGGACTTCTCGACCAGCACCTTCTGCGGTGTGCCGTGTTCGATGTCGCGTTCGATCTCGACCCCACCCGGTCCGGCCCGCACCGCGGTCTCGGCGGCGTCGAGGAGTCCTTCGGGGTCGCCGTAGTCGCCCCCGGATCCGTTCGGTTGCACATGGAGCAGGTGGAGAGGCTCGCCGAACCGTTGCGCGACGGACGCCGCCCAGCGCGCGGCACCCAGCGCGCTGTCCGATCCGTCGATGCCCGCCACGATTCCGCGTCTGATCGATGCTGTGCTCATGGTGGTGACTCCTTGGACTCCCATCCAGTGTGAGCCAGATCGCACGATCTTGTCAGCATTCCGCACGCGAGGCGGATCAGTCTCCGACGGCGTGCTTTCCGCGTTGCACGATCTTCGGGTCGGGGTCGAACACCACCTGCCGGTCCTTGTCGTCGTAGTCGAACCTGTTCAGGAAGTGCCGCATCGCGTTGATGCGGGCGCGCTTCTTGTCGTTGGATTTGATCGTGGTCCACGGCGCGTGGTCGGTGTCCGTCCGGCGGAACATCTCCTCCTTCGCCGCGGTGTACCTGTCCCACTTGTCCAGTGACTCGAGGTCCATGTTCGACAGCTTCCAGCGGCGGACCGGATCGAGCTGGCGGATTGCGAACCGGGTGCGCTGCTCGTTGCGGGTCACCGAGAACCAGAACTTGGTCAGGGAGATCCCGGCGTCGATGATCAGCTGCTCGAAGAGCGGCACCTGCGTCATGAAGCGCTCGTACTCGTCGTCGGTGCAGAAGCCCATCACCCGTTCCACACCCGCGCGGTTGTACCAGGACCGGTCGAACATCACCAGCTCACCGGCCGTGGGGAAGTGCTCGATGTACCGCTGCAGGTACCACTGTCCGCTCTCGCGTTCGGACGGTTTGCTCAGCGCGACCACCCGGGCGTGCCGCACGTTGATGTACTCCTGGAACCGTTTGATCGTGCCGCCCTTGCCGGCGGCGTCACGACCTTCGAACACGATGATGTGCTTGGAACCGTTCTCGAGCGACCAGGACTGGAACTTCAGCAGCTCGATCTGCAGCAGGTACTTCTCGACCTCGTACGTCGCGCGGTCCATGCGGTGGTCGTACGGGTAGTTCTCCCGCCAGGTGTCGACGGCGCGGCCGTCGATATCGATGAGATCGGGGTCTTCGCCGTGGTCGTCGCGCACGGAGAACCCCTCGGTGCGGAGCCGGTCGATGTAGTGGCGCAATTCGCTCTGCACGGGAGTCTCCTGGTCCTCGGTGCAACGGGGAACGGCATCCGTTGTAACCGTTGCAGATGAACCAGGGTAGAACGACACGCTGCCGCGCGGGCTCAGGCGCTGCGCAGCACCCGGGTGCGCTCGGTGTCCGCGAGGGCCTCGTAGTACCGGCGCTCGACGAGGAATCCGACGGCGTCGCCGGTGGCGAGGGGAGCGGCGAACCGGACGTCGGGGAAGGCGGACCGCGCGGCGTCGCAGGCGCGGTCCCACAGGAGACCGGGAGCGAGCAGCCACGGCGCGACGACCAGCCGGCGGGCACCGGCCTCGCGGAGTTCGGCGAGCGCGTCGACGACACCGGGGGCCGACGTCGCGAAGCATGCGCGCACGTGGGTCCACGAGGTGCCGTCGAGCAGTCGTGGCGCGACGGCGGCGGTTGCCGCGTCGGCGCCGGGTCGCCGGGAACCGACCGCGCACATCGCGATTCCCACGGACGGGTCGAGGCGCGAGACGCCGGTCGCGGCCACGTGGTCCCGTGCCGCCGCGGTCAGCAGACGGTCGGCGCCGAGGACGTCGGTGCACACCACATCGAGACGGGGGTGCCGGACGCGGGCGTCGGCGAGGATACCGGGAAGATCCACGCGCGCGTGGAATGCGCTGCCCAGCAACAGCGGAACGACGACCACGCGCCGATGCCCCTCGGCGGCGACGGCGTCGAGGGCCTGCCGCACCGAGGGCGCGTTGAGATCCAGGAATGCCAGGCGCACGGACCAGCCGGGTCGTCGCGCCCGCAACGCCGTGAGCGCGGCAGCCATGGCCTGCGCGGAGCGCGGGTCACGGCTGCCGTGCGCGACGGCGATCACCGGGATCATGCCGGGACGGATTCCCCGAGCTCGATCTGAGCCAGACCGTTGCCCACCAGGCCGGCGGCGAGCGTGTTGCCACCCGCCGGATCGATGAGCAGGAAGCTGCCGGTGCGGCGGTTCACGGTGTAGTCGTCGGCCGGGATCGGCTCCGCGACGCGCACCGAGATGCGGGCGATCTCGTTGAGCTCCACCGTGTCCGGGTGGGGGATCGACGTCAGGTTCTGCTCGTCGAAACGCTCCTCGAGCGCGCCGACGATGGCCTGGGTCGTGCGGGTGCCGTGCTTGAGCAGCAGCCGGGCGCCGGGGCGCAGCGGCTTCTCGGCGAGCCAGCACACGGTCGCCTCGAACTCGCCGAGCGGCTCGGGTGCATTCTCGGGAGACGCGATGAGGTCACCGCGGGAGATGTCGACGTCGTCGGCCAGGATCAGCGTGACCGAACGACCCGCGTACGCGACGTCGAGTTCGCCGTCCGCGGTGTCGATGCGCTCGACGGTGGTGCGGATGCCCGAGGGCAGCACGACGACCTCGTCGCCGGGACGCACCGAACCGGACGCGATCTGCCCGGCGTAGCCGCGGTAGTCGGGGTACTCGGCGGTGCGGGGGCGGATCACGTACTGGACCGCGAAGCGCAGGCCGGACTCGTGACGGCCGTGCACGTCGGCGTCGACGGGGACGGACTCGAGGTGCTCGATGAGCGTCGGGCCGTCGTAGTACGGGGTGTTCTCCGAGCGGGTCGCGACGTTGTCGCCGTGTAGTGCGGAGACCGGGATCTCCTGCACGTCCTCGGGCGCCCAGCCCAGCGACGAGGTCAGCTCGTTGAACTCGGCGGAGATCTGCGCGAACACCGTCGCCGGATCCTCGACGAGGTCGATCTTGTTCACTGCGAGCACCAGCTTCGGCACACCGAGCAGCGCGAGGACGGCGGCGTGCTTGCGGGTCTGCGAGATCACACCCTTGCGGGCGTCGACGAGCAGCACCACGAGCTGCGCGGTGGACGCGCCGGAGACGGTGTTGCGGGTGTACTGGACATGGCCCGGGGTGTCCGCGAGCACGAAGCTGCGCTTCGGGGTCGCGAAGTACCGGTAGGCGACGTCGATGGTGATGCCCTGTTCGCGTTCGGCGCGCAGGCCGTCGACGAGCAGAGACAGGTCGGGGGTGTCGAGGCCTTTGTCGACCGAGGCGCGGGTGACCGCGTCGATCTGGTCGGCCAGCACGGACTTGGTGTCGTACAGCAGGCGGCCCACCAGGGTGGACTTGCCGTCGTCGACGCTGCCCGCAGTAGCGAGTCGAAGCAGGTCGCTCATGATCAGAAATAGCCCTCTCGCTTGCGGTCTTCCATGGCCGCTTCGGAAACTCGGTCGTCACCGCGGGTCGCACCGCGCTCGGTCAGGCGGGACGCGGCGACCTCGGCCAGGATCTCCTCGTTGGTCGAGGCCTCGGACAGGATCGCGCCGGTGGTGGAACCGTCGCCGACGGTGCGGTACCGCACCGAACGGGTCTCGAGTTCCTCGCCCTCGGCGGGGCCGCCCCACACGCCGGGGGTCATCCACATGCCGTCGCGCCGGTACACCGGACGCTGGTGCGCGTAGTAGATGCTCGCGAGCTCGACGTCGTCGCGGGCGATGTACCGCCAGATGTCGAGTTCGGTGAAGTTGCTGAGCGGGAACACCCGGACGTGCTCGCCGGGGGCGTGTTTGCCGTTGTACAGGTTCCACAGCTCGGGACGCTGACGCTTCGGATCCCACTGCCCGAATGCGTTGCGCAGCGAGAAGATCCGCTCCTTGGCGCGGGCGCGTTCCTCGTCGCGGCGGCCGCCGCCGAACACCGCGTCGAAGCGGTTCTCGGAGATGGCGTCGAGCAGCGGAACGGTCTGCAGCGGGTTGCGGATGCCGTCGGGCCGCTCGGTGAGGCGGCCGTCGGCGAGGTAGTCCTCGACCTTCGCGACGTGCAGGCGCAGGTTGTACTTCTCGACGACGTGGTCGCGGAAGGCCAGAACCTCGGGCAGGTTGTGTCCCGTGTCGACGTGCAGCAGCGCGAACGGCAGCGGCGCGGGCCAGAAGGCCTTGAGCGCGAGGTGCAGCAGCACCGTCGAGTCCTTGCCGCCGGAGAACAGGATCACCGGACGTTCGAACTCGCCGGCGACCTCACGGAAGACGTGGATCGCCTCCGACTCGAGCGCGTCGAGAGTGTCGAACTTGTTGCCGTCCAACTTGATTCGGGATTCCGAAAGGTTCGTGTCGATGAGTGTCATGAGGAGTGCAACCCGCATTCGGTCTTGGCTCGGCCGGCCCACCGTCCGCTGCGCGGATCGGCTCCGGGAAGTGGTTTGACGGTGCAGGGGGCGCATCCGATGGACGGATAGCCCTCGTCGACCAGGGGATTGACGAGAATCCCGTGCTCGTCGATGTAGTTCTGCATGTCCTCGTCCGACCACGCGGCGATCGGGTTGATCTTCACCAACCCGAACGCCTCGTCGAACGAGACGAGCGGCGCGTTGGCCCGAGTCGGGGCCTCGACCCGGCGGATGCCGGTGACCCACGCGCGGTAACCCTTCAGGGTTTCCTTCAGCGGCACCACCTTCCGCAACCGGCAGCACTCGTTCGGATCACGCGCGAACAGATCCTTGCCGAGCAACTCGTCCTGCTCGGCCACCGAGTGCGCCGCCTTCGCCTCGACGAGATTCACCCCGTACACCTGGGTGACGGCGTCCCGGGTGCCGAGCGTCTCGGCGAAGTGGTACCCGGTGTCGAGGAACAGCACGTCCACGCCCGGCCGCACCTGCGCGGCGAGATGCACGAGCACCCCGTCCTGCATGTTCGACGCGACGACGTAGCCGCTGCGGTCGCCGCTCACTGCGGAACCGAAGGTCTCCTCGGTCCATTGCAGCAATTCCAGTGCCGAGGCGCCTTCGAGGCTCGCTGCCCCCTGCGCGGCGAGAATTCGAAGGTCCTCGGTGGTCTCTGTGGTGGTCATCGAAGGTCCGCCTCCTCTGCGCGCACAGCCCACTGAGCGAACCGCTCGCCCTCGGACCGCTGTTTGACGAAGTTGCGCACCACTCGCTCGATGTAGTCGCCGAGCTCGGTGCTGTTCACCTTGTGCTGCCGCAGTTTCCGGCCGAAACCGCTGTCCAGGCCGAGGCTGCCGCCGAGATGCACCTGGTAGCCCTCGACCTGGTTGCCCTCGCCGTCGTCGACGAGCTGGCCCTTGAACCCGATGTCCGCGATCTGCGACCGGCCGCACGAGTTCGGGCAGCCGTTGATGTTGATGGTGATCGGGACGTCGAGCTGCGCGTTGATGTCCGCGAGCCGCTCCTCGAGCTCCGGTGCGAGCACCTGGGAACGCTTGCGCGTCTCGACGAACGACAGCTTGCAGAACTCGATGCCGCTGCACGCCAGCAGATTCCGCCGCCACGCGGACGGACGGGCCTGCAGGCCGAGCGGTTCGAGCTCGGCGATGAGCTCGTCGACCTTGTCGTCGGGCACGTCGAGGACGATCAGCTTCTGGTACGGGGTGAAACGGATCCGGTCCGAGCCGATCCGCTCGACCGCGTCGGCGACCTTCGTCAGGATGGTGCCGGACACGCGGCCCGCGATGGGGGAGAACCCGACGGCGTTGAGGCCGTTGCGCAGCTTCTGCACGCCGACGTGATCGATGGGGCGCGCGGGCTGTTCCGGTGCGGGACCGTCGATGAGCGGACGCTTCAGGTACTCCGTCTCGAGAACTTCGCGGAACTTCTCGATGCCCCAGTCCTTGATGAGGAACTTCAGGCGGGCCTTGGACCGCAGCCGGCGGTAGCCGTAGTCGCGGAACACCGCGACGACGCCTTCCCACACGTCCGGAACCTCGTCGAGCGGGATCCAGGCGCCGACCCGCTGCGCGAGCATCGGGTTCGTAGACAGACCGCCGCCGACCCACAGGTCGAAGCCGGGACCGTGCTCGGGGTGCTCGACGCCGATGAACGCGACGTCGTTGATCTCGTGCACGACGTCCTGCTGTCCGGAGATCGCGGTCTTGAACTTGCGCGGCAGGTTCGAGTACTGCGGGTCGCCGATGTAGCGACGGACGATCTCGTCGATCGCCGGGGTGCCGTCGATGATCTCGTCGAGGGACTCACCGGCGAGAGGGGAACCGAGCACCACGCGCGGGCAGTCGCCGCACGCCTCGGTGGTCTTCAGACCCACCGACTCGAGGCGCCGCCAGATCTCCGGGACGTTCTCGACCTCGATCCAGTGGTACTGGACGTTCTGCCGGTCGGACAGGTCGGCGGTGTCGCGGCCGAACTCGGTGGAGATGCCGCCGATGGTGCGCACCTGCTCGACGTTGAGCGCGCCGCCGTCGCAGCGCACCCGCATCATGAAGTACTTGGCCTCGAGCAGATCGATGTTCTCGTCACCGGTGTAGGTGCCGTCGTAGCCCTGCTCGCGCTGGGTGTAGAGACCCCACCAGCGGAACCGGCCGCGCAGATCGGACTTGTCGATGCTGTCGAAACCCTGGTGCGCGTAGATCTCCTCGATCCGGCGGCGCACGTTGAGCGGATTGTCGTCCTTCTTGGTCTGCTCGTTGGCGTTGAGCGGCTCGCGGTAACCGAGAGCCCACTGGCCTTCGGCCCGGCGCTTGGCCGGGCGTGCCGCCCGCGGCCGTGCGGGAGCGGCGGGATCTCCGGCGGGGGAGACGTCGGTGGTCGACGACATGCAGGGACTCCTGGGATTTGGCGAGGGACCGGGTCGGGGACGTCGCTGTGGGCTGTACTTCGCGCAGACATGCCTCGACCCGGCAGGAACTGAGGGCTTGCCGGGGTGGTGCCGGCCGGCGGCAGTAGGTGACTGACTACCGACAGTCGGCGCAGGAACAGACGGCACAAGGCTGACAGCAGGACGCGCAGACGCGCTTGAAGTCGACGTGGCGGCGAGCCACGAGTCGCACTCCGAGTCCGGTCATGGCGACCATTGTGCCATGTCACGGGGGCGAAGCCGAATCCTGGACGACATTTCCACCCAAATCGCGGGAAATACCGAGGTCACCGCACCGCGGCCGGTCGGCGCCCCGCCCGGCTCTGGAACACTGGAAGCCGTGAGCGAGACGAGAACGGGCAACGCAACCGCGACCGACGACGGATTCGAACTCCCGGCCGCGGCCCGCGCCGGAGTCGGCAGCCGGCCGTTCGGGGTGTACGTGCACGTGCCCTTCTGCGCGACCCGCTGCGGCTACTGCGACTTCAACACGTACACCGCGGGAGAGCTGGGGTCGTCGGCGTCCCCGCAGTCCTGGCTCGCGGGCCTGCGGCGTGAACTCGACATCGCCGCGGACATGCTCGGCGCACCCGCCGCAAACACCGTGTTCGTCGGTGGCGGCACCCCGTCGCTGCTCGGCGCGGACGGCCTCGCCGACGTGCTCGGCGCCGTCCGATCCAGCTTCGGGCTCGCCCCGGGCGCCGAGGTGACCACCGAATCCAACCCCGAATCGACCGGACCCGAGTTCTTCGCCCGGATCCGCGACGCCGGCTACACCCGCGTGTCGCTGGGCATGCAATCCGCCGCCTCGCACGTGCTGGCCGTGCTCGACCGCACCCACACCCCGGGACGGCCCGTCGCGGCGGCCCGGGAGGCCCGCGCCGCCGGGTTCGAGCACGTCAACCTCGACCTCATCTACGGCACCCCCGGCGAACGCGACGAGGACCTCGACCGCTCCCTCGACGCCGTGCTCGAGGCCGGCGTCGACCATGTGTCCGCGTACGCGCTGATCGTCGAGGACGGCACCGCCCTCGCGCGGAAGGTGCGCCGCGGGGAACTGCCCGCACCCGACGACGACGTCCTCGCGGCCCGCTACGAACGCATCGATTCGCGGCTCGAGGAAGCCGGGCTGACCTGGTACGAAGTGTCCAACTGGGCGCGAGCCGACGAGCCGTCCGCGCGGTGCGCGCACAATCTCGGGTACTGGGACGGCGGCGACTGGTGGGGCGCGGGCCCCGGCGCGCACAGCCACGTCGGTGGGGTGCGCTGGTGGAACGTCAAACATCCCGCCCGCTACGCCGACACCCTCGCCCAGGGACGGCTACCGGTCGGCGGCAGCGAGCAGCTCACCGCCGACGACACCCACACCGAACTCGTCATGCTCACCGTCCGGCTGCGCACCGGCCTGCCGTGGGCGGCACTGGGCGCGTCGGAACGGGAGGCCGCACGGACGGTCGTCGCGGACGGGCTCGCCGATCTGCGCGGCGATCACCTGGTGCTCACCGACCGGGGCCGGCTCCTCGCCGACGCGGTGGTCCGCTCGATCCTCGTCTAGCTGCCGTTTCGCCCGTCGGGCAGGCCGGTGTCGAGGTCGATCCAGCTCGCCTCGGTGCTCGGAACCCCCGTGCCCGGGATCTCGGCACCCGGACCGAGCGAACCGCCCGGAGTCAGCGCGTCGTAGTCGAACACCCGCGCGTGCATGACGGTGCGGTTGCGCAGCGCCGACCGCACCGCGCGATGCAGGCCGTCCTCGAGATACAGGACGCCCTGCCACTGCACGGCATGCGGGAACAGATCGCCGTAGAAGGTGGAATCCTCCGACAGCAGCCGATCGAGTTCGAGGACCTTCGTGGTGGTGACGATCTCGTCGAGCCGAACCTGCCGAGGTGGGATCCGAGACCAGTCGCGCAGCGACAGGCCGTGATCGGGATACGGTTTGCCGTCCCGGACACCCTTGAAAATCATGAATCCACAGTACGACGGACCCACGGCACCGCCGTCGCCTCGGGACAGTGCGCCGCGGCGACTAGACTGGAACGACGAGGCACACTGCGCGCGGCGCCGCGTGCGGGTCGCGCGTGGGCCCGAACCGTGAAGTGTGGCGACAGATACGGAGGTGGGCGGGGATGTCGAGCACCGAGGAACGGCGATTCCAGGTGTTGCGCGCGATCGTTGCGGACTATGTCGCCACCAAGGAACCCATCGGATCGAAGACGCTCGTCGAGCGGCACAACCTCGGCGTGTCCAGCGCGACCGTCCGCAACGACATGGCCGTACTCGAGGCCGAGGGATACATCACCCAGCCGCACACGAGCTCGGGACGCGTGCCCACCGACAAGGGATACCGCCAGTTCGTCGATCGGATCGCCGACGTCAAACCGCTCTCGGCAGCCGAACGCCGCGCGATCCTCCAGTTCCTCGAATCCGGTGTCGATCTCGACGACGTGCTGCGCCGCGGCGTCGATCGCCGTGTCGGAACTGGCCGAGGAGGCCCCCGACGATCTGCGCGACGCGGTGATCCGCTGCGCGACCGTCCTCGTCGAGACGCTCGTCGAGCATCCCGAGGAGCGACTGGTGCTCGGCGGCACCGCCAACCTGACCCGCAACGCCGCCGACTTCGACGGTCACGCGGGGGTGCCCGGGTCGCTCCGTGCCGTCCTCGAGGCCCTCGAGGAGCAGGTCGTGGTGCTCAAGCTGCTCGCGGCCAGCCAGGACGCGGGTCGGGTGACCGTCCGGATCGGCGAGGAGACGCAGGTCGCGGAGATGCGCGGGACGTCGGTGGTGTCCACCGGTTACGGCGCCGCCGGTACCGTATTCGGCGGCCTCGGTGTGCTGGGCCCCACTCGGATGGACTATCCGGGAACCATCGCGTCGGTTGCGGCCGTTGCGCGATACATCGGTGAGGTGCTCGGCGAACGCTGAGCACCGTTCATGTGTGTAGAGAAGTAAGGACGAGAACCTAACGTGGCACGGGACTACTACGCGACGCTCGGCGTGTCGAAGAACGCGACCGACCAGGAGATCAAGCGCGCGTACCGCAAGCTGGCGCGTGAGCATCACCCGGATGTGAACCCGGACGAGTCGGCGCAGAAGCGCTTCCAGGAGATCTCCGCGGCCTACGAGGTGCTGTCGGATCCGGAGAAGCGGCGCATCGTCGACCTCGGCGGCGATCCGCTGGCGTCCGGTGGCGGCGGTGCGGGCGGCTTCGCCGGCGCCGGGTTCGGTGGTCTCGGCGACGTGTTCGAGGCGTTCTTCGGTGGCGGCGCCGGCGGCGCCGCGCGCGGGCCTCGCGGTCGCGTGCAGCCCGGTGCCGATTCGCTGCTGCGCACGCGCCTGACGCTCGAGGAATGCGCGACCGGTGTCACCAAGACCATCACCGTCGACACCGCGATCCTGTGCGACGGCTGCGCCGGATCGGGCACCAACGGCGATTCGAAGCCGGTCGTCTGCGCGACCTGTGGCGGCGCCGGCGAGGTCCAGTCCGTGCAGCGTTCGTTCCTCGGCCAGGTCATGACGTCCCGTCCGTGCCCGACCTGCCGCGGTGCAGGCGAGACCATCCCGGACCCGTGCCGCAAGTGCGGCGGCGACGGCCGCGTGCGGTCGCGCCGCGACATCACCGTCAAGGTGCCCGCCGGTGTCGGCAACGGCATGCGCATCCGCCTCGCCGCGCAGGGTGAGGTCGGTCCCGGTGGCGGCCCCGCCGGCGACCTGTACGTCGAGGTGATCGAGCAGCAGCACGACGTGTTCGTCCGTGACGGCGACGATCTGCACTGCACGATCCGGGTGCCGATGATCGACGCGGCGCTGGGCACCACCGTCACCGTCGACACGATCCTCGACGGCCCCACCGAGATCACGGTGGACGCCGGCACACAGCCCGGCTCGGTCGCGGTGCTGCGCGGACACGGCATGCCGAAGCTGCGGTCGGGCACCCGCGGCGATCTGCACGCCCACCTCGAGGTCGTCGTGCCGACCAAGCTGGACCACAAGACGACCAAGCTGCTCGAGGACCTGCGTCGCCACAACGACCGCGACCGCGCCGAGGTCGTGTCCAACAGCTCGCAGCACTCCGGGGGCCTGTTCTCCCGGCTGCGCGACGCGTTCAGCGCCCGCTAGGCGACGGCGGTGGCCGCGACCCTGTTCTATCTGGACCCCCTGCCCGGCACCGGTGAGGTCGCCGTGCTCGACGGCAAGGAAGGCCGGCACGCGGCGACGGTCCGGCGCATCGCGGTCGGGGAGCGGCTCGTGCTCTCCGACGGCCGCGGCGGTGTCGCCGACGTCGAGGTGAGTGCCGTGGCGAAGGACCGGCTCGAGGCGACCGTCCTGGATCGCCGGGAGCTGGCCGCACCGTCCCCGTCGGTCACCGTCGTGCAGGCGCTGCCCAAGTCGGAGCGGTCGGAGCTGGCCGTCGAACTCGCCACCGAAGCGGGCGCGGACGCGTTCGTGCCGTGGCAGGCCGCGCGGTGCGTCGCGCGCTGGGACGGACCCAAGGCCGACAAGGGGGTGGCCCGCTGGCAGGCCGTCGCGGTCGCGGCGGCCAAGCAGTCCCGCCGGGCACACATTCCGCCCGTCGCGCCGGTCACCCGCACCGCCGGAGTCGTGGCGCTCGTCCGCGAGACGGTCGCGCGCGGCGGAGTCGTCGCGGTGCTGCACGAGTCGGCGACCGCACCGTTCGCGTCGCTGCCGCTCGCGGACGCGTCCGAGCTGGTGCTCGTCGTCGGGCCCGAAGGAGGTCTCGACGACAACGAGGTCGCCACGTTGACGGAGGCGGGGGCGACGCCCGTGCTGCTCGGCCCGACGGTGCTGCGCACGTCCACGGCCGCCGCGGTGGCGCTCGGAGCGATCGGAGTGCTGTCCGGTCGCTGGGGCGCACGCCCGCTCGACTAGCGTTTCGGCCATGTCGCGTACCCGCATCGCCTACGGCTCGGAACCCCAGCAGTTCGGTCATCTCTACCTCCCGGACGGTGCGGCCGGGAACGGGCCGGTGCCGGTCGTGATGGTGATCCACGGCGGGTACTGGAACGGCAACTACCACCTCAACCTGGGCACGCCCCTCGCGACGGAACTGGCCCGGCGCGGCGTCGCCGCGTGGAACATCGAATACCGCCGTCTCGGCGCGGGTGGACGGTGGCCGGAGATGTCCGCCGACGTCGTCGCCGCGCTCGACGCGACCGCGACGCTCGTGGCGGACCACGCCCGCGCCGCGGGCATCGAACTCGACCCGACGCAGGTGCGGGTCGTCGGGCACTCGGCCGGCGGCCAGCTCGCGGTGTGGCTCGCGGGTGAGGACACGGCGGTGCGGCCGTCGCTGGTGGTCGGTCAGGCCGCGGCCCTGGACCTGGCGTCGGCGGGGGAGCGGGGCCGGCGCGTCGACTATCTCGAGGACCTGTTCGGCGAGCCGTTCGAGGACAACCCGCACGTGTACCGATCGGCGTCGCCGCGGCATCGCGTGCCGATCGGCCGGCCGATCGTGCTGGTCCACGGATCCGAGGACGAGCAGGTGCCCGCGAAGGTCGCGGCGCGTTACGCCGACGCTGCCCGCGAGGCCGGTGACGAAGTGGCCCTGCACGTCGTCGACGGGGAGGACCACTTCGCGTTCCTGAACAAGGACAGCGTCTGCTGGAAGCTGTCGCTGGACCTGCTGCTCGATCAGGCCTGACCGGTTCCGACGGGCACCCGCCCGGGCAGGATCACCGTGACGACGACGGTGCCGACCGCCAGCGCGATGCCCCCGACCAGCGCGGCGTCGACGATCGCGTGGGCGAACGCCGCGCTCGACGCATCGAGCAACGGCTGCGCGTAGGACTTCGCGAACGGATTCGCGGCCAGTTCCTCCGCGACGATCGCGGCGCCACCGACCGAATCACCGGCCGCTTCGAGCGCGAGTGCCGCCTTGTCGGCCAGGTCGCCGGTGAGGTTGTTCAGCGGCAGACCGGACAGGAATCCGGCGATCTCGTCGTGGTACGACGTCGCGAGCACCGACCCGAGCAGTGCGATGCCGACGGATCCACCGAACTCGACGGCGGTGTCGTTGAGGCCGCCGGCCGCGCCCAGATCGGTGTCGGGGAATCCGCCCATGATCAGGTCGGTCGCGGGCGGGGTCGCCAGGCCGATGCCGAGACCGACGAGCAGCAGCGACGCCAGGAAGATGTCGTAGCCGGAGGTCGGTTCGAGCGCGGCGAGCAGCAACACTCCGGCGGAGGTCGCGGCCATTCCGCATGCCACGAGGATGCGGGCACCGAACCGCGGAACGAGGCGACCGCCCAGCGCGGCGCCGGCCGACACCGACCCCGCGAGCGGAAGCAGATGCAGACCCGTCTCGAGCGGTCCGTAGCCGAGCACGAACTGGAACTGCTGGGCGACGAAGTAGATGAGCCCGAAGGTCGCAAAGAACAGCAGCAGCACCGAGATGCACGCGCCGCCGACCGCGCGGTCGGCGACCCGCCGCAGGTCCAGCAGTGGCTGCGGGTGTCGCAGCTCCCACGCGACGAATGCGACCGCCGCGACGACCGATGCCCCGAGCGCCCCGAGTGCGGAGAGGCTCCAGCCGAAGTGGAAGCCGTCGATGATCGCGTAGACGACGCCACCGACGGCGACCACGGACAGGGCGCCGCCGATCCAGTCGACGCGGGTGAGGCCGTCGGCCTTCGAGGCCGGAACCAGCGCGAGGGATGCGACCGCGGCGAACGCGGCGATGGGAACGTTGATCAGGAACGTCGATCCCCACGAATGGCTCTCGAGGAGCCACCCGGCCAGCAGCGGCCCGAGTGCGATGGCGAGACCGGACGTCGCGGCCCATGCGGCGATCGCGCGTGCCCGCTCGGAAGCCGGGAACATGGCCACCAGCAGCGACAGGGTCGCGGGCATGATCACGGCGGCGCCGGTGCCCATGACGATGCGCGCGACGATCACCGCGGTCGCGCTGTCGGCGAGGCTGCCTGCGATCGCGCCGGCCGCGAAGATCGCCAGGCCGGTCAGGAGCGCGGCCCGGCGGCCGTAGCGGTCGCCGAGCACGCCGCACAGCAGCATCAGCGCCGCGTAGGGGACGGTGTAGCCGTCGATGATCCACTGCATGTCGGCGCTGGTGAGGGCGAGTTCGCGGAGCATGCTCGGCGCCGCGACGATGAGCGCGGTGTTGGCCATGACGACGATCAGCAGGCTCAGGCACAGCACCGCCAACCCGGCCAAGCGGCGTGGATAAGGCGGTGCGGGTGTGGACGCCGCGTGACCGGTGACT
>NZ_JADZGH010000111.1:2271-16611 GCF_015865005.1 Rhodococcus sp. CX | reverse complement strand
TGCACACGGGTGTGCAACTAAACTTGATCGAGGTCACAGATGTTCGGTGGAAGAGGTGTGCAACGTGCAGGAACCCGTCGCGCGACAGGCGAATTCGCACACGCCACCGGCACGGACCCGGACGAACGCCAACCGGCGCCGCATCCTCGACGCCGCGATGGAGTCCTTCGCAGCCGATCCCGACGCGAGCATGGACGACGTCGCCCGTGCCGCCGGCGTCGTCCGGCGCACGGTCTACGCGCACTTCCCGAACCGCGATGCCCTCGTCGACGGCATCGCCGCCGACGCCGCCGCGGAACTGGCCGCCGCGGTCGACCTCGCCGAACCCGAGGATCCCGACGTGGCGCTGGCGGTCGGTGCGCTCCGGACCTGGCCGGTCGGGGACCGGTACCGGTTGCTGCTGTCCTTCGCCCGCAAGGAAGTGGGCGAACAATGTATCGCCGACCTCGTCGCGCCCCTGCGCACTCGCACGCTCGACATCGTCGAACGCGGACGCGCCGCGGGGATCTTCTCCGACTATCTGCCGTCGGTGGTGCTGGTCGGGATGATGGAAGGCCTCACGATGGCGACCCTCGAACAGGCCAATCTGGGCCTGGTCCGCGACTCGGGCGAGAGCATCGCGCTGGGTGTGCTGGTGCTGGCCGGGGTTTCCCCGGAACGGGCCGCCCGGGTCGTCGAACAGGCCCGCCGGTGGCTGCACGAGCACGCCCCCGACCAGGCCCGGGGGTAATGCGGTGAATGTCGGTACTGCCCAGGGCTAGACTGGCACGATCACGACGACCGTCGTGTGGGAGCCGAACGGAAAGCAGGCCGTACCGTCCACGTGAGTGAATCAGACGACATCCGCGACTCCGCGGAACCTGAACGGACCATCGTCCGATCCAGTCTCGACCTGCCGCCGGAAGCGGCGGCTCCGCTGCTCGGGGCGGCCGACGAGAATCTCGTCGCGCTCGAGCGCGTGCTCGATGCGGACATCCACGTGCGCGGCAATTCCGTCACCCTCACCGGGACTCCCGCCGAGGTCGCGCTCGCGGAACGGGTCCTCGGCGAACTCGTCACGATCGTCGGCCGTGGCCAGCCGCTGACCCCCGACGCCGTGCGCCGCACCGTGGGCATGCTCACCCAGGGGCTGTCCGAATCGCCGGCCGACGTGCTGAGCCTGGACATCCTGTCGCGGCGCGGCAAGACGATCCGGCCCAAGACGCTCAATCAGAAGCGATACGTCGACGCGATCGATGCCAACACCATCGTCTTCGGCGTCGGCCCCGCCGGTACCGGCAAGACCTATCTCGCGATGGCGAAGGCCGTGCAGGCCTTGCAGACCAAGCAGGTCACCCGCATCATCCTGACCCGCCCGGCCGTCGAGGCCGGCGAACGTCTCGGATTCCTGCCGGGCACCCTGCACGAGAAGATCGATCCTTACCTCCGTCCGCTGCACGACGCGCTGCACGACATGATGGATCCGGAGGCGATCCCGAAGCTCATGCAGGCCGGCGTCATCGAGGTCGCGCCCCTGGCGTATATGCGTGGCCGGGCGCAGCCGTTGTCCACCAAGGTCCTCACGCCCGAGGGGTTCCGTCCGATCGGCGACGTGAAGGTCGGCGACGAGGTGATCGGTTCGGACGGTCGGCCGACCGAAGTGCTCGGCGTCTACCCGCAGGGATTCAAGGACATCGTGCGGGTGACTACCCAGGACGGGGCGTCCACCCTCTGCTCGACCGATCACCTGTGGTCGGTCTACACCCGCAGCGATCGCAGGCGCGGCAAGGGGCCGCGGGTGCTCGAGGCCAAAGAGATGATCGGCAATCTCCGTGCCGCGCACTACCACCGCTACGAGATTCCGATGCTCGCCGAGCCGGTCGAGTTCGCTCCCGTGCCGGTGCCGATGGATCCGTATGCGCTGGGACTGATGCTCGGTGACGGCTGCATGGCCGGCGTGGCGACGCCGAGCTTCAGCACAGCCGACCCGGAACTGGTCGAGGCAGTCTGGGGCACGAAGTCGCCGACCAAGTTCGTGCCGAAGGAGTACCTGCACAATTCGGCCGACGTGCGCCTCGCCGTCTTACAGGGTCTTCTCGACTCCGATGGTGGACCGGTCATTCAGACCGGTCGGACGTGCCGAGTGCAGTACGCGACTGTGTCGGATCAACTGCGCGACGACGTCCTCTTCCTCGTGCAGTCGTTGGGCGGCGTCGCATACAGCCGCACCCGGCCTGCCGAAGGTCGGAAGCCCGGAAACGCCCGCGGCCGCGACGTCGAGTACCGGCACGACGGGCACATCGTCGACATCCGTCTGCCCGAAGGATGCGTGCCGTTCCGGCTCCGAAGGAAAGCAGAGAAGTACGCGGAGAACAGCCCCAAGACACCTCGGCGGTACATCGAGAGCATCGAATCCGCCGGTACCGAGGAGGCGGTCTGCATCAGGGTCGCCGCTGCCGACTCGCTGTACGTCACAGAGGATTTCCTACTGACGCACAACACCCTGAACGACGCCTTCATCATCCTCGACGAGGCCCAGAACACCACCGCCGAGCAGATGAAGATGTTCCTGACCCGCCTCGGCTTCGGCTCGAAAATCGTTGTCACCGGCGACATCACCCAGGTCGACCTGCCCGGTGGTGCCCGTTCGGGCCTGCGCGCCGCCACCGAGATCCTCGACGACATCGACGGAATCCACTTCGCGACGCTCGACAGCAGCGACGTGGTGCGACACAAGCTCGTGTCCGACATCGTCGACGCCTACGGCCGCTACGAAGCCCAGCGTTCCGGCGAGGTCGCCCTCGGCAACCGGGCACAGCGGCGCGCCACGCAGCACCGGGTGCAGCGCCGATGAGCCACCCCCACTTCCGAATCCCGTCAGCAGTGCAGAAGGAACGACACCGATGAGCATCGAGATCTCCAACGAATCCGGGATGGACGTCGTCGAGGAGAATCTGCTCGACGTCGCCCGCTTCGTGATCGCGCGGATGGACGTGCACCCCGCGGCGGAGCTGTCGATGGTGCTCGTCGACTCCGATGCCATGGCCGATCTGCACATGCGGTGGATGGACCTGCCGGGTCCCACCGACGTGATGTCGTTCCCGATGGACGAACTCGAACCGGGCGGTCGCCCGGACGCACCCGAACCGGGTCCGTCGATGCTCGGTGACATCGTGCTGTGCCCGTCGTTCGCGGCGGATCAGGCCGCCAAGGCCGGGCATTCCCTCGACCACGAACTCGCCCTGCTCACCGTGCACGGCATGCTGCACCTGCTCGGCTACGACCACGCCGAACCCGAGGAGGAGAAGGAGATGTTCGGTCTCCAGAACCAGCTCCTCGTACCACTCCTCGAGGAGCTGCGCCGCGCCGAACACGAGGCCCGGCTCGCCGCCCGCGACCAGCAGCTGCTCGGCAAGGTCGGTCTGTCCGACAATCCCGAGCAGTAGCGGGGCCGTCGTGGGAGCAAACGCATGAGCGCCCTCGCACTCGTGGCGATAGCGGTCGTCCTGGTGCCGCTCGGCGGCATGTTCGCCGCCGTCGATTCCGCGCTGAACACCGTCTCCGCTGCCCGCGTCGACGAACTCGCGAAGGACGAACGGCCGGGAGCACAGCGGCTGAGGCAGATCCTCGAGGATCGCCCCCGCTACGTGAATCTCATGGTCCTGCTTCGGATCCTGTGCGAGATCACCGCGGCCGTGGTGCTCGCCGGGGCGCTGCTCGAGGTCCTGGACCGGACGTGGGCGCTGGTCGTGAGCGCCGCGGTGATGGTGGTCGTCGACTACGTCGTCATCGGGGTCGGGCCGCGAACGCTCGGCCGCCAGCACGCCTATCCGATCGCACTGGCCGCGACGATCCCGCTGCGGTTCCTCGGCGTGCTGTTCGGCCCGATCGGCCGGCTGCTCATTCTCGTCGGTAATGCCCTCACCCCGGGCCGCGGCTTCCGGAACGGCCCGTTCGCCAACGAGATCGAACTGCGCGAGCTCGTCGACCTGGCGCAGGAACGCGGCGTCGTCGCCGACGACGAACGCCGCATGATCCAGTCGGTGTTCGATCTCGGCGACACCACCGCCCGCGAAGTGATGGTGCCGCGCCCGGAGATGGTGTGGATCGAGGAGGACAAGACGGCGGGGCAGGCGACCTCGCTCGCCGTGCGCAGCGGTCACTCCCGGATCCCGGTCATCGGCGAGAACGTCGACGACATCCGTGGCGTCGTCTACCTCAAGGACCTCGTCCAGCAGACCTACTACTCGCGCGACGGCGGACGCAGCGTCAAGGTCGCCGACGTGATGCGGCCTGCGGTCTTCGTCCCGGATTCGAAACGGCTCGACGACCTGCTCGCGGAGATGCAGCGCGACCGCAACCACATGGCGGTGCTCGTCGACGAATACGGCGGCATCGCGGGACTGGTCACCATCGAGGACGTCATCGAGGAGATCGTCGGGGAGATCGCCGACGAATACGACGCCGACGAGACCCCCGATGTCGAGGACCTCGGCGACGGCACCTACCGGGTGTCCGCGCGTCTGCCCGTCGAGGACCTCGGTGAACTGTTCGACATCGAAATCGACGATGACGAGGTCGACACCGTCGGTGGTCTCCTCGGCTTCGAACTCGGCCGGGTGCCGCTGCCGGGTTCGGAGGTCACCACCCGCGGGCTGATCCTGCGCGGCGAAGGCGGTCCGAACGCGCGCGGTCGGGTGCGGATCAACACCGTGCACGTCCAGCGCGCCCCGGCCGACGAGCCCGAGCCCGAACCCGCCGAGGAATCCGAACGATGACCCACACCCAGGAGCTTGCATGACCGACACCGACTTCCGTTCCGGCTTCGTGTGTTTCGTGGGCCGTCCGAACACCGGTAAGTCCACGCTCACCAACGCTCTGGTCGGCAGCAAGATCGCCATCACCTCGTCGCGGCCGCAGACCACCCGGCACACCATCCGCGGGATCGTGCACCGCGACCACGCACAGCTGATCCTCGTCGACACTCCGGGTCTGCACCGGCCTCGCACGCTGCTCGGGCAGCGGCTCAACGACCTTGTGCGCGATACCTATTCGGAGGTCGACGCGATCTGCCTGTGCATTCCCGCCGACGAGAAGATCGGCCCCGGTGACCGGTGGATCCTCGATCAGGTGCGCAACGTCGCGCCGCGCACGACGCTCATCGGCGTCGTCACCAAGATCGACAAGGTCGGTAAGGAACAGGTCGCCGCGCAGTTGCTGGCGGTGTCGAAGCTGCTCGGTCCCGACGCCGAGGTCGTGCCGGTGTCGGCGGCGTCCGGGGAACAGGTCGAGGTGCTCGTCGACGTGCTCGCCTCGCACATGGAACCCGGTCCGGCCTTCTACCCGGACGGCGAGCTCACCGACGAGCCCGAGGAAACCCTCATGGCCGAGCTCATCCGCGAGGCCGCGCTCGAGGGCCTCGGCGACGAACTTCCGCACTCGCTGGCCGTGGTCATCGAAGAGGTGGTCGAACGTGAAGGCCGCACCGAGAAGCAGGGCGAGATGCTCGACGTGCACGCCCTGCTGTACGTGGAGCGGCCGAGCCAGAAGGGCATCGTCATCGGCAAGGGCGGCGCGCGACTGCGCGAGGTCGGTACCGCGGCCCGCAAGCAGATCGAGAAGCTTCTCGGCGTGAAGATCTATCTCGACCTGCACGTGAAGGTCGCCAAGGACTGGCAGCGCGACCCTAAGCAGCTCGGGCGTCTCGGCTTCTGACACGCCCGGTCCGGCTCCGCCCCGCCCGCTCGAACCCCGAGAAGGTACGGTCGTTCGGGTGCGTCACTAAATTTTGACGCATCCGAGAGAACACCGATCAGTGACCGAAGTCGCTTCACGGGGGAAGAGACATGGGCAGGAAATCGGGAACCGAGCTCGCGGCGCGTGACGCCGTGTATGTCTACGGGGACCGCGCGAACCGGGGAGACACTCCCAGCGTCATGACGCATTTCTACGTCTTCGACACACGGCAGGGGAGTGCGCCGATCGCGACCCACGCCGAGGCCGTCGACTGGATTCTCGGGCGCACCCACCGGACCCCCGCGCTGCGCAGGCGCCTGCAGCGGGTGCCGTGGGACCTCGGCTATCCGTACTGGGTCGAGGCCGCCGTCGACCCGGATCACCACATCGACTTCCGGCGGATCGGGCACACGACCCGCCCCCACCTGCACCGGCTGTTCGCCTCGCTCGCGGAACAGCCCCTCGACTTCGGCCGCCCACTCTGGAAACTCCACGTGCTGTCCGACGTGCGGGGTGTCGGCGACCTCCCGGACCACGCGACCGTCGTCGTGCTGCGGGTCCACCACTCGATAGCCGACGGAAGGGGCGCGGTGCAGATCGCGCGCGCTCTGTTCGACGACCCGGCTGCGGAACCCTCCCAGGGCGGCACCCTGGTCCCGGTTCCCGGCCCGGTCGCGGCGGTCCGGAAACTGCCCGGCGACTACGTGCGCTACGCGGGGGCCGTTCGCCGGTGGATGAGGGGCCGGCGGTCGCTCCGTGCGCTGGTCGCCTCCGGTGAGATCGCCCAGCCCGGGACCCCACGCCCGCGCACCCGGTTCAACGTCGTGGACGACAGCACCCGCCTGTTCGGCCGGGTCCGGTTCGAGCTGCGGGACGTCCGGGCCCTCGGGCATGCCACCGGGACGACCGTCAACGACGTGATACTGGCGGTGGTCTCGGACGCGGTGGGCACCTACCTCGCGGAGCGGGGGGAGACGCCGGCGGCCTCGCTGGCCGCCCATGTTCCGATCTCGGTCGGGGCCAGGTCCGGTCTGGTGGCCGAGAACAAGATCAGCGATCTGCACGTCGATCTGCACACCCACCGGACCGATCCGCTGACGCGGCTGCATCTGATCCACGAGTCGGTGGCCCGCGAGAAGGGCCGGGTGTGGCGACCGGAGTGGATCGCCGTCGAATCGTCACTCGACGCGGTGCCGTCCCTGTGCATGCGGTACTCGTTGTGGCGGGCCGTGCGCAAGGCGGTCGTGTCGACCTGCGGCCGTGCCGGGGCGACGAACACCGGCCTCTCGAACGTGCCACGCGGCTCCGCCGAGGCCCTGCGGTTCGGGGACAGTCCCGCCGTGGGCGGATTCAGCGTGCCCTGCCTCAACCGGCTCGTCGGCCTGATGCACTCGGTCGTGACGCTCGGTGACGCACTCGACCTGACCTTCTCGACGAAGCAGGCGGTGATGCCGGACCCCGAGGCGTACGAGCATCTGCTGGAGGGTGCCTTCGACCGCCTGTGGTCGGCCGTTCCCGCGACCGCGTCGGCGTTTTAGCGATCTACGGCCGCGCCGGCGCGACAGCGGGCTACGACTGCGGGTGAGCCCCGCCGGTGAGGACGGCGCCCTGCAGCAGCAACAACACCGACGTCGACAGGTCGCTGCCACCGCCGGTCGACAAGCGCCGCAACTGAAGTCCGGCGACGGTCGCGACCAGGGTCGGCGCGACCGCCACGGGATCCGGCAGCCCGAGTTCGGTGAGGATCGCGACCGTCAGCTCGTCGTACGCCGCCCAGCAGCGGTCCGCGGCGGCGCGGAGTTCGGGGTCGCGGCCGGCCTGGACGTACAACTCGAACGGCGCGATCCGCTCGGCGGAGAACGCGAGGTCCTCGGCGACGCGTTCGGCGAGTCCGGCGGCCTCGGCGAGCGAAACACCTTGATTGCGATGGGATTCGGCGATCTCGCGCAGCCGGGTCGTCTCCTCGGCGACGAACGTCTCGAGCGCCGCCCGCAGCAGGTCGGGCTGGCTCGGGAAGTGGTAGGTGATCGAGCCGAGCGAGACGTTCGCGTGCGCGGCGATGCGCCGGTTGGTGACTCCGGCGACGCCGTCGGTTCCGATCAGATGCAGGGTCGAGGCGACGATGCGGTCGCGGACGGACGTGGACACCGTCACCACCAGCGTTCCGGGATCGCCTCGTGCCAGCACAGCGACGACTCCAATTGGGCGGCAAGGGAAATCAGCAGCGGTTCGGAGTTTGCGGGACCGAGCAGCTGGGCGCCGATGGGCAGGCCCGCGTCGGTGAAACCGGCCGGCACGTTGATCCCCGGCCAGCCGAGCACGTTCCACGGCCACGCATAGGGGCATGCGGCGGTGATGACCTTGTCGGTCTGCCAGCCGCCGATGTCGTCGATCGCTTCGATCGGGAGCGGGGGCATCGCCGTGGTGGGGGCCAGGACCACGTCGAACCGGTCGAAGATCGCGCCGACCCGCCGTCGCAACCGCGGTTCGTAGGCGCGTGCCGCGCGCAGCGGTGCACCGCCGAGCAGGCGTCCGGTGCGGGCGTTGGCGCGGGTGCGGACGTCGGCGAGGGACGGGTCGGGAAGCCGGTGCAGCCAGTCGTCGAGACCGGCCATCGAGCGGGGCAGGAAGTTCAGGCCGAACGTGATGCCGTAGTCGGGGTCGGCGACGGTGACCTCGTGGCCGAGGTCGCGGAGGGCCCGGGCGATCGAATCGACGCCGGCGCGGACCTCGGGGGTGAGGCGGGTTCGTGTCGCGGTGAACGGGGTGCGCAGCGCCAGCGCGATGCGCAGACGTCCGGGGTCCTGACGGACGGCGTCGGTGACGGTGACCGGATCGACGTGGTGGCGGTCGCCGGGGTGGTTGCCGGACACCGCGTCGAGCAGCAGGGCGGCGTCGGCGACGGTGCGCGCGAGGACGCCGTGGGTGGTCAGCCCGTTGAACGCCTCGGGGTCGGGCCACATCGAGATCCGCCCGCGTTGCGGTTTGATGCCGACCAGGTGGCTCCACGCGGCGGGGATGCGGACGGAACCGGCGCCGTCGGAGCCGAGGGCGGCCGAGACGAGCCCGGCGGCCACCGCGGCGGCGCTGCCTCCGGAGGACCCGCCCGGCGTGTGCTCGCGCGACCACGGGTTGCGGGTGTGCCCGAACGCGATGCCGCCGGTGAGCGGCCACTGGCCCAGTTCGGGCGAGTGGGTCTTGCCGACGATGACGGCCCCGGCTTCGCGCAGGCGTCGTACGACCTCGGCGTCGTAGTCCTGGGGCGGGAATTCGCCGGCGCAGCCGAAGGCCGTGGGTTCGCCGGCGATGTCGGTGTCGTCCTTGACTGCGATCGGCACGCCGAGCAGCGGGTGACGGTCGCCGCACGCACGTCGGCGGTCGGCCTCGGCGGCCTCGGCGAGCGCGGCTTCGCGTCGGACCACCCGGAACGCGTTGAGCGTGCCCTGCGTGGCCTCGATCCGCTCGAGCGCGGCCCGGGTCAGTTGCACCGACGTGACGGTGCCGTCCGCGAGCGCGGCGGCTTCGGCGGCGAGTCCGGCCGCGCGGGTGTCTTCCCTGGAAGTGGTCATCGAACGCCCCCTGTTCGTTCGAACGAACAATAACGCGTTCCAGTTGTGCGGGCAAGCCCGCCCGTGTGCCTTTGTGGCGGTCCCGGGCGCCGGAAAGGCGCACGACCCCTCGCCTGTCCGCCCCGCATGAAAGACTCACGGAGTGAGGTTGTATCGGGACAACGCGGTGGTGCTCCGCCAGCACAAATTGGGTGAGGCGGATCGCATCGTCACCCTGCTCACCCGCCGTCACGGGCTGGTGCGGGCCGTCGCGAAGGGCGTGCGCCGCACCCGATCGAAGTTCGGTGCCCGGCTCGAACCGTTCGCGCACATCGACGTTCAGCTGCATCCCGGCCGCTCGCTCGACGTCGTCACGCAGGTACAGACCCTCGACGCCTTCGCGGCCGACATCGTCGACGACTACAGCCGGTACACGACCGCCTGCGCGATCCTCGAAACCGCCGAGCGGCTCGCCGGCGAGGAACGTGCCCCGGTGCCGCGCCTGCACGCGCTGACCGTCGGTGCGCTGCGTGCCCTGTGCGACCGGATCCGCCCACCGGAGCTGATCCTCGACGCCTTCCTGCTGCGAGCCATGACCTACGCCGGTTGGGCGCCCGCGATCGGCCGTTGCGCCCGCTGCGACCGGCCCGGTCCGCACACCGCGTTCCACGTCGCCGCCGGGGGAGCGGTCTGCGTGCATTGCCGGCCGCCCGGCGCGGCTACCCCGGCACCGGGTGTCCTCGCCCTGATGGACGCCCTGAACCACGGGCGGTGGGACGGCACCGAGACCGCCGACCCGGCGGTGCGCAGCCAGGCCAGCGGCCTGATCGCCGCGCACCTGCAGTGGCACCTCGAACGGCGGCTGCGCACGCTACCGCTCGTCGAGCGTTCCACCGACCGTCCGGCAGCCGGTGCTGTAGGGCGTGACGCCGGTGCCGTGGGGCCCGACGCCGATGCCGTCAGGCAGGATGAAGACCGTGATTCGACGACGCGCCCCGCAAGCATCGCCTGACCGCGCGATCCGGCCACCGGCCCCCCACCCGTCCGGTGCCCGGCCCCCGATCCTGCAGCCCGAGTTGATCCCCCGGCACGTCGCGCTCGTCATGGACGGCAACGGCCGCTGGGCGCAGGAACGCGGACTGCCGCGCACCGCCGGACACGAACGCGGTGAGGCCGTGCTCATGGACACCGTCGAAGGCTGCATCGAGATTGGTGTCAAATGGCTCTCGGCGTACGCGTTCTCCACGGAGAACTGGAAGCGCAGCCCCGAGGAGGTGCGCTTTCTCATGGGCTTCAACCGCGACGTGATCCGCCGCCGCCGCGACGAGATGCACGAGATGGGCGTGCGGGTGCGCTGGGCGGGCCGCCGGCCCCGGCTGTGGCGTAGCGTCATTAAGGAACTCGAGATCGCCGAGGAACTCACCAAGGACAACGACGTGATGACCCTGGTCATGTGCGTCAACTACGGCGGACGTGCCGAGATCGCCGACGCCGCGCGGGAGATCGCGCGACGCGTCGCGGCGGGTGAGATCGACCCCGAGAAGATCACCGAGGCGACGATCGAGCGGTACCTCGACGAACCCGACATGCCCGACGTGGACCTGTTCTTGCGCCCGTCCGGCGAGCAGCGCACGTCGAACTTCCTGTTGTGGCAGGCCGCCTACGCCGAGTTCGTGTTCCAGGACAAGAACTTCCCCGACTTCGACCGCCGCGACCTGTGGGCCGCGTGCGTCGAGTACGCCTCCCGCGACCGCAGGTTCGGTGGAGTCAAGTGAACGAACTGCGGGATCGGATCGGCGCGGCACTCGCCTCGTTCGTCGACTTGCACGAGCCGTCGGTCGACGGTGACGACTCGTTCGGATTCGACTACGCGGGCGTGCCCTGTGCCCTGCGGGTGGTCACGCTCACCGAGGGGCTCGACGTCGTGTCGCTGACGAGCGTGCTCGGGTGGGACCTCGCCCTCGACGACGATCTGCGGGCCCGCATCGCGTCCGCGGCGGACGCGGTGCAGTTCGGATCGGTGCACGCGGTCGAGCGGGAAACCGACGCCGACGTGGTGCTGCGCTATTCCTTCCCGGTGACCGGACTGGGCGACACGGCTCTGACGACGATGCTGCTGCTGGTGCTCGGCGGTGCGGCCGACGCGCGCACCGCGATCGTCGAACCCGAAGCCGGAACCGAGGGGGAGCGGTGAGCAAGAAGAACGGGCGCAAGAAGAGCGCGAACAGGAAGCGGGCGGGTGCCGAGGTTGTGAGCACCGGGACCACGGGCGGCGCGCAGTCGCTCGAGGAATTGTGGGCCGTGCCGGTGGACACCGAGGACGACGACGCATTGCGCGACGCGGTTCGGCGGATCCTTGCGGACGTGCTCGACGAGGCGCCGGAACCGGACGAGGACGGCGACCTACCGATCTGGCTCGGTGACGTGATCACCTACGCGTCCGTCGACGCCGAGGACGCCGTCGTGGAACTGCGCACGTTCCTGGTCGAAAGGATCGCCGGACGGACCCGTGCCGCCGAGGTGCTCGGCGACCTCCAGTCCGAGTGGCCGGACTTCAAGTTCGTGCTGCACAAGGACCGGGTGACGGCCGAGCAGCGTGTCCCCGCGTCGCCGTTGGTCCCGATGCACCTGATCCGTGCGGTCGGGGCGATCGTGCCGCTCGTCGAGGAGGCCCGCGTGCTGGCGTCCCGCCTCGGTGGCGAGGCGTGCGTGTTCGGCGGCGAGGGCACCGACATGCAGGACAGCGTCGTGCAGGAGACCGGCGTCGAGGCCACCGGAACCGATCGTGCGGTCGGCGGAAAGCTGCTCGCCGACGCCGGGTGCGGCTGCGGAAACTGCGCCTGCGGCTGAGCCTCGGCTGGATACGTTCGGCTCAGCGCGACTGCTCGCCGTCCGAGGCGGCGCAGTCGCGGCACGTGCCGAAGATCTCGACGGTGTGGCTGACATCGGCGAACCCGTTGGACTCGGCGATCTCGTGGGACCAGCGCTCGACCTCCGGTCCGTCCACCTCGACGGTGAATCCGCAGGTGCGGCACACCAGGTGGTGATGGTGGCCCGACGAACAGCGCCGGTACAGCGACTCGCCGGTGTCGGTGCGCAGCACGTCGACGCTGCCGGCTTCCGCGAGCGACTGGAGGGTCCGGTACACGGTGGTCAGTCCGATGCCGTCTCCGCGCTTGCGCAGTGCGTCGTGCAGGTCCTGCGCGGACCGGAACTCCTCGATGTCCTCGAGCAGGGCCACGATCGCGCTGCGCTGCCTGGTGGAACGGACCCCGACGACGGGCTTGCGGGCAGAGGTCACGGCGAGGTCAACCTTCCTGAACGTGAGCGATGGCGTCGACGACGATGTGGGCGAGATGGTCGTCGGCGAGGCGGTAGAGCACTTCGCGGCCGGACCGTTCCCCGCGCACGACCCCGGCCGACTTGAGCACCCGCAGGTGCTGGCTGATCAGCGGTTGCGTCACGCCGAGCGCCCCGACCAGTTCGTGCACGCAGCGTTCGGATTCGCGCAGTTGCAGCACGATGGCGATGCGGACCGGCGCGGACAGCGCGCGCAACAGTTCGCCGGCGAGCGTGAGCGTGTGGTGCGACGGAGGTGTGAGGTGTTCGTCCCGGCATTCGTGCTTGTCGGTGGGGACGCTCAACGGTTCTCCTTCGACGGGCGGTAGTGTTAATGCAAACCGATTCCATTTTGATATGCACGAATGTGCATGTCAACCGGCTCGGAATTCGACCTGCAGGAGCGGAGCGATAGGCTTACCGGCGACGTATGTTGCGAACCCCGCATCGAAGATGGAGAGAACCCGAGTGGCACCCAAATCCAAGATCGATACCGTCGCCAACCTCGCCAAGCGCCGGGGCCTGGTCTACCCGTGCGGTGAGATCTACGGCGGTACGAAGTCGGCCTGGGACTACGGGCCGCTCGGCGTGGAGCTCAAGGAGAACATCAAGAAGCAGTGGTGGCGCAACATGGTCACCAGCCGCGAGGACGTCGTCGGCCTCGACTCCTCGGTGATCCTGCCGCGCCAGGTGTGGGTCGCCTCCGGCCACGTCGGTGTGTTCAACGACCCGCTGGTCGAGTGCTTGAGCTGTCACAAGCGGCACCGGCAGGACCACCTGCAGGAGGGTTACGCCGAGAAGAACAAGCTCGACGATCCCGACTCGGTGCCGATGTCCGACATTCCGTGCCCGGACTGCGGCACCAAGGGTCAGTGGACCGAGCCGCGCGACTTCAACATGATGCTGAAGACGTACCTCGGGCCGATCGAAAGCGAAGAGGGCCTGCACTACCTGCGCCCGGAGACCGCCCAGGGCATCTTCGTGAACTTCGCGAACGTGCTCACCACCTCGCGCAAGAAGCCGCCGTTCGGCATCGGCCAGATCGGCAAGAGCTTCCGCAACGAGATCACCCCGGGCAACTTCATCTTCCGGACCCGCGAGTTCGAGCAGATGGAGATGGAGTTCTTCGTCAAGCCGGGCGAGGACGAGGAATGGCACCAGTACTGGATCGACTACCGGATGGACTGGTACACGGGGCTGGGTATCAACAAGGACAACCTGCGCCTGTACGAGCACCCGCAGGACAAGCTGTCGCACTACTCGAAGCGCACCGTCGACATCGAGTACCGCTTCCACTTCCAGGGCAGCGAGTGGGGTGAGCTCGAGGGCGTCGCCAACCGCACCGACTTCGACCTCGCGACGCATGCGAAGCACTCGGGCACCGACCTGAGCTACTTCGATCAGACGACGAACGAGCGCTACACGCCGTACGTCATCGAGCCGGCAGCGGGTCTGACCCGTTCGCTGATGGCCTTCCTCGTCGACGCGTACACCGAGGACGAGGCTCCCAACGCCAAGGGCGGTGTCGACAAGCGCACCGTGCTGCGGCTGGACCGCCGGCTCGCGCCGGTCAAGGCCGCGGTGCTGCCGCTGAGCCGCAACGCCGACCTGAGTCCCAAGGCCAAGGACCTCGCCGCCCAGCTGCGCCGCAACTGGAACGTCGAGTTCGACGACGCCGGCGCCATCGGCCGCCGCTACCGTCGCCAGGACGAGATCGGTACCCCGTTCTGCATCACCG
>NZ_JADZGH010000111.1:0-2261 GCF_015865005.1 Rhodococcus sp. CX | reverse complement strand
CGTCACGATCCGCGAGCGCGACACCATGGCGCAGGAGCGCGTCGCGCTCGATCAGGTCGAGGGCTACCTCGCCCAGCGCCTGATCGGCGCCTGACCCGCCGAGCAGGACTTCGTGCCGGCCGGGCCGGGAGGCGATCGCACTCCCGGCCCGGTTCGGATGGTCGACTCCTCACGTGGGCGGCGGCGTGCGGCGTTAGCCTGAGGAGGCAACCGCCTCGTCGCACACCGTGCCTGGAGCAGAGATGCCCGATACCGGTAGTACCCCGACCACGAGCAGTACCCCGACCACGACTGTCACCGGCCCACCGACGGACGCCTCCAATGCGGATCTCGTCCGATGGGCGATCGGTCGAATCAACGCCGAGGACATCGACAGTCTGCGCAACCGTCTCTGGACGGCTGAGTCCGTCGTGTACTTCCCGACCGGGTCGTGTCGCGGCGCCACCGAAATCGGCGCCTACTTCGACCGCGTCTACTCCGCGGTGACCGACTTCGCCATGGAGATCTCGGCGATCGCCGAGTCCGGTGACGACGTCCTGGTCCACTGGCGTCTGAGCGGCCGCCACACCGGCACCCTCTTCGGGGTCGCCGGTACCGGGCGGCACGTCGAGCTCGAGGGTTTCGACCACTTCGTCCTCGCGGGCGGCAAGGTCGTCACCAACACGGTGCGCTACGACCAGATGGAGTTCGCCCGCCAGATCAAGATGCTGCCTGCCGACGGATCGCTTCCGGATCGCGTGACGAAGGCAATCTTCAACGCCACCACGCGGATAGCGCGCCTCGCGCGTCGCCGTTAGCGACCCCGAGCGACCACCGGTTCGGCGAGACCTTGTTCCTCGCACACGGCCTGGAGCTGCGCGAGTGTCGCGTCGAGGCCGGGACCGAGCCTCGGTCCGGGTGTGAAGGCAGCCGGGAGATGCCGCATCCCCTGGATGATGCCGATCGTCTCGTAGTGCACGGCCTCGTCTGCGGCGCAACGGAAGTCGGGCATCCGATCGAGGACGGCCAGGAGCATCCGCTTGAACACCGTGCGGGCCACGTTCGATCCGATGCATCGATGGATACCCAGCCCGAAACTGAAGTGCCGGTTTCCTTTCCGTTCGAGGTCGACGGTGTCGGGATCCTCGAACAACGACGGGTCGCGATTGGCCATCGCCCACGACAGCCACAGTCGCTCACCTTCGCGGAGGTCGACACCGGCGTATTCGTAGTCGGCGCAGATGGTTCGGCCGTCTCCCGGGGTCGGTGTGAAATACCGCAGGAACTCCTCGGTCGCCGAATCGAGCAGGGTGCCGCGCTCGCGGTCGAGACGGGCACGTTCATCCGGATGCTCCGAAAGCCACTCGAACGCATGGGCGGTCAGGGCCGTCGTCGTGTCGAATCCGCCGCCGATCAACAGGTTCAGCATCCCGAGGATCTCGATGTCCGGCGGCGTCTGCCCGTCGATCTCGGCGCGGGCGAGTGCGTCGACCAGCCCCGGCCGCGGCGACTCCCGGACCTCGAGGATCGTGGCGAACAGATCCGTGCCCATCGCCCGGTGCAGTTCGAGCACCCGGTCGCGATCCGGCGAATCCGGCGGCGTGTACAGCGCCGCGTGGGCGGGTTCGCTGTAGACCTCCCACTTGTGCAGCGGAATCCCCAGCATCGCCAAGGTCAGCACGGCCGGAACGATGTTCGCGAGGTCGTCGACGAAATCGATGTGCCCGCTCGCGATCTTCTCGTCCAGGCACGCGTGGGTGACCTCGTCGACGAACGGGATCCAGCGCGCGACCGCAGCCGGTGACAGATACGGGTTGAGGATCTGCCGGTACGCCTGGTGTTCGGGTGGATCCATCTCGAGGATGCCCGAGCGGATCGGGTTCTCCGCGTGCGGGATCGTGATACCCACATAGCCGCGCCGGACCCCGTTCACGTCGTTGTCGTTGGAGACGACCTGCGACCGCGCCAGGTGGAAGACCTCCTCGGCGCCCGCGGCGACCCAGTGCCCGCCGTGGGTGTCGGTCCACGCCAGGGGACAGTGCGCCTGCATCTCCTTGGTGATCGCTTCGAACCGGTCGCGGTACTCCGGCGCGTGCCGATCGAAATGGAACCGCTTCTTCCCCTGCTCCGTGTTCGTCACGACCACAGCCCCCCGTCGGCGATGGGCAGAAGGCTAGCAGTACCGTCGCCGACGGGAACCGGATTCGCTGACTTCGGTCAGAAACGTCCGCCGCTGCTGCGGCCGATGCGGCCCGAGCTGCTGGGGCCGCCGAACGAACCGG
>NZ_JADZGH010000012.1:4040-11012 GCF_015865005.1 Rhodococcus sp. CX | reverse complement strand
CGCCGGTGGTGCGGATCTGTTCCGCCCAGATCAGGGCGTTCGACATGAACTCCCCCGGCTCGAGATGCGTGCAGGCCAGTCCGGATCGTTCGACGTCGGCCTCGATGCCGTGCCAATCCGAGCCTTCCCCGCCGGTCAGCGTCACGATCCTGCGCACACCGGCGTCCCGGGCCAGCTGCGCGACCGCACCGGCCACGGCCGGCACCGGCGCCAGGTAGAGGACGTCGACGCCGTCGAACACACCGTCCAGCGACTCCGGCCGGCCCACGAATCCCTTCGCGACCTCGACCCCATCGGGCAGCGCGGCACGAACCGGGTTCACCGTCAGCGCCCGGATCGGGGGAACGGACCGTTCGGTCCCGGCGCGCACGAGCTCGTCGACGACCAACCGCCCCACATTGCCCGTGGCTCCGGTCACGAGGATCGTCATGGGGCGAGACTACGTCGATCCCGCCGCGCAGGGAGCCGGTCCAGGGCGTGTCTCCTGATCCCTCTCGGATGCACCTGGCGATTGGGCGACTGGTGCGCCGAAATGGGGATTGGGAGACATGCCCTAAATGGCCAGCTTGGCGAGCAGGTCGCGGGCCCGTTCGGCGCTCTTCGGTTCGCACAGCACGTCGTAGCGGCCGGCGACCAGCTGCATCGTCGACGAGAAGTCCCGCTGGCCGCGTGTCGCGGCATACGGGATGGTCGCCGAAATCAGACCGAACACGATGCCACCGACCAGGCCGACGAGCAGCGGACCGAGGAAATCGGTCGAGAAGATTCCCAGCAGGAGACCGAAGAACAGGCCGAGCCAGGCACCCGACACGATTCCCCCGCCGATCACCTTCGGCCACGTCAACCGGCCGGTGACACGCTCGACCTGCATGAGGTCGACACCGACGATCGTGACGTCCTGAACCGAGAAGTTCTGATCGGACAGGTAGTCGACGGCGTGCTGGGCCTCGGCGTAGGTCGCGTACGACCCGACCGGCCAACCACTCGGCGGGGTCGGCAGACCCGGGGCGGGTCGGCCGGGCTGTCCGAGAGGGTTCGTCATGGGCATGAACTCCTTTTCGCGGGGCGACGCGCACGTCGCTTCGCAGTCGGGGGCGGCGCACAGCTCCGGCTGTGCGCACGTGTCCATTCTGCCCGGTTGACGACTCCCGCGTGGCTACTGCGGCGGGTCGAACACCGTGGTGCGCGTCATGCCCGCCGCGCGGCCCTTCGCGGAGATCACCAGAGCCATCTTCCGGCTGGCCTCGTCGATCATCTCGTCCCCGAGCATCGCCGCGCCGCGCGCGCCGCCGGCGGCCGAGGTGTGCCACTCGTAGGCGTCGAGGATCATCTCGGCCTTGTCGTAGTCCTCCTGCCGGGGGCTGAAGACCTCGTTGGCCGCGTCGATCTGGCTCGGGTGCAGCACCCACTTGCCGTCGAAACCGAGGGCGGCGGTGCGCTGCGCCGACCGGCGGAACGCCTCGACGTCGCGAATCTGCAGGTAGGGACCGTCGATGGCCTGCAGCCCGTGGGCGCGGGCGGCCATGAGGATCGTCATCAGGATGTGGTGGTAGGCGTCCCCGCGGTCGTACCCGTCGGGCTGTTCGCCGACGACGAGGGTGCGCATGTTGATGCTGGCCATGAAGTCGGCGGGACCGAACACGAGCGTCTGGACGCGCGGGCTGGCCGTCGCGATCTCGTTGATGTTGGTCAGGCCGATGGCGTTCTCGATCTGCGGTTCGATACCGATCGCGCCGACCTCGAGGCCGTGCGCCTTCTCCACCTGCGTGAGCAGCAGATCCAGGGCCTTGACGTGGCTCGCGTCGGGCACCTTGGGCAGCAGGATCGCGTCGAGGTGCGCGCCCGCGCCGCCGACGACGGACGTGACGTCGAGGTAGGTGGCGTCGGTGGTCCAGTCGTTGACGCGCACGACCTTGAGCTGCTCGCCCCAGCCGCCCTCGTTGAGCGCGTCGACGATGTTCGTGCGGGCCTCTTCCTTCGCCAGCGGCGACACCGCGTCCTCGAGGTCCAGGAAGATCTCGTCGGCGGGCAGGCCCTTCGCCTTCTCGATCATCTTCCGGCTGCTTCCGGGGACGGCGAGTACGGATCGACGCGGCTTGTACGAGAACGACATGAGCTGGACGGACCTCCCGTTTGCAGTTTCGGCGCCCCCACGCCCTGACCCGGCCATCATGTCAGCAGTGACCGAACCCTGAACGACCACCCGTCTGTGGCGTGGATTTCACGGCGGGGGCGCGGGTCCGGGCGGTGCGGCGTGACCGGCGGGGGCCGCTCTTATGCTTGGCTGGTCCGGCACCGAATTCGTGGGGAGTGACCACTTGGCAGCAGTGAGCAAGGTGTTCGCGGCCAGGCTTGCGGGCCTGGTCGTTCTCGGACCCGACGGCGAATCGATCGGTCGCGTCCGCGACGTCGTGCTCACCATCCGGATGGGACGCCAGCAGCCGCGTGTCATCGGCCTCGTCGTCGAGCTGCCCACCCGGAGGCGGATCTTCGTGCCGATGCTGCGCGTCACCGCGATCGAGCCGGGCGCGGTGACCCTCACGACCGGAAACGTCAGTCTGCGCCGATTCAAACAGCGCCCGACCGAGATCCTCGCCCTCGCCCAGGTGCTCGATTCGAAGGTCCGGGTCGACGACCCGGAACTGCCCGAGCTCGCCGGGGTCGACGCGGTCGTCGTGGATCTCGGCATCGAGCTGACCCGCACCCGCGACTGGCTCGTCACGCGCGTCGCGGTACGGCAGCACCGGGGCCGGCTCGCCCGGCGCTCGGCGATCCACGTCGTGCGGTGGCAGCACATCTCCGGGCTCACCGCGGCAACGCTGGCCATGCCCGGCCAGGGCGTCTCGCAACTGCTGCTGCAGTTCGAGGACATGCGCCCGGCGGACGTCGCGCTGGCGCTGCGGGAACTGCCCGAGAAGAGGCGCAACGAGGTCGCGGTCGCGCTGGACGACGAACGCCTCGCCGACGTCGTGCAGGAGTTGCCCGCCGACGACCAGACCGAGCTGCTCACCAGCCTCGGTGTCGATCGCGCCGCCGACGTGCTCGAGGCGATGGACCCGGACGACGCGGCCGACCTGCTCGGTGAGCTGCCCGAAACCGAAGCCGAATCGCTGCTGCAGTTGATGGACCCCGAGGATTCGGAGCCGGTGCGCCGCCTGCTCGAGCACTCGCCCGACACCGCCGGTGGTCTGATGACCCCGGAGCCGGTCGTGCTCACCCCGGCCACGACGGTTGCGGAGGCGCTGGCGCGGGCACGCAACCCGGACCTGACACCGGCGCTGGCGTCGATGCTGTTCGTCGTTCGGCCCCCCACCGCGACCCCCACGGGCCGCTACCTCGGCTGCGTGCACCTGCAGCAGTTGCTGCGCGAACCGCCCGCGAGCCTGGTCGGCGGCATCGTCGACAACGACCTGCCCCGGCTCGATCCCGGCGATTCCCTGACGGCCGTCACCCGGTACTTCGCGACCTACAACCTGGTGTGCGGTCCGGTGGTCGACGACGAACAGCATCTGCTCGGCGCGGTGACGGTCGACGACGTGCTCGATCACCTGCTGCCCGAGGACTGGCGTGAAGAGGAGACCGACGATGAGTGACCGCACCACTCTGGCCAGCCAGCGTCTCGACACGCCGCGGTCGTCCCGGTTCCGGCTCAACTTCGACGCGGAGGCCGTCGGCCGGGTCAGCGAGTCGATCGCGCGCTTCCTCGGGACCGGCCGCTATCTGCTGATCCAGACGATCATCGTCGTGGTGTGGATCTCCCTGAACATCCTCGCGGTGGACCTGAAGTGGGATCCGTACCCGTTCATCCTGCTCAACCTGGCGTTCTCGACCCAGGCGGCGTACGCGGCACCGTTGATCCTGCTGGCACAGAACCGTCAGGAGAACCGCGACCGGGTCTCGCTGGAGGAGGACCGCGCGCGGGCCGAGCAGACGAAGGCGGATACCGAGTTCCTCGCACGGGAACTCGCCGCCCTGCGGCTCGCGGTCGGCGAGGTCGCGACCCGCGACTATCTGCGCCGCGAACTGGACGACCTGCGTGCCCTGCTCGTCGACACCGAGGACGAGTCCGCCCGGTCCGGGAGCCAGGCGAAGGCACGCAGCGCGCGGCGCTGACGCCACCCGGTGCGCGGCGCTGACGTCATCCCGAGCGAGCACTCGGCTCGACTGTTCTGTAATCTCCGTCACAGACATGCCGGGTCGGGCGGCGTGGGGGTCCGAGTTCGTGGCTGTGCAGGAAGTGCTGTGCAGGACATGTGAGGGGTGGTCGTGTGCGGTGGCAGGGTCTGATCGCGGTGCCGGTGATTCTCGCGGCGGGATATGCGGCCGCCTCGTCGTCGGCAGCACCGTTGACCGAACCGGCTGCCGCGGCCGAGGAAGCCGTGACGACCACGGCCGGGGCCGTGGGGATCGTCCCGGGCACTCCCGCGCCGGGTACCCCGCCACGCGGCCCGGCGGCCGCCCCCGCGGGCATTCCCACCGACCCGCTGGCGCAGTTCCCGCCCGATGTCACGGTCCCACCCGGCCAGCCGTCCCCCGTGCTCGCGGCGGAGGGTCCCCTCGCGGTGCCCGAACTCGTCTACTACGCGTATCGCGCTGCGGAGATGCAGTTGCAGATCGACACGCCCGGGTGCGGGCTGCCGTGGAATCTGCTCGCGGCGGTCGGGCGGCTCGAATCCGGGCACGCCGAGGGCGGCCGTACCGATGTGCTCGGCACACTGAGCACCCCGAAGGTGTCGCCGAACGGTGAACTCGGCCCGATGCAGCTGCCGGCGGCGGTGTGGGAGCAGTACGCGGTGGACGGCAACGCCGACGGACGCACCGATCCGCAGAACGTGTTCGACCAGTCCCTCGCGGCGGGCCACTGGATGTGCGCGAACGAGGCGAACCTGCGGGAGCCGGAGGGCCGCGCCCGGGCGATCGCACTGTTCGACCCCCGCCCGGAATACCGGGTGAACGTCGAGGCGTGGTCGGCTGCGTACGAGAAGGGTGCGGCCACGTCGCCGGGCGTGATCACCCCGCCGCCGATGCCCACGACCACCGTCCGGCCGGTTCCCGACGCCGCGGATGTCGCGGCCCCCGAGCCGGTGGCACCACAGCCGGTCGCATCCCAGCCGGTCGTCGTGGAGGAGCCGGCCGCCGAGCCCGCCCCGGCCGAAGCCGCGCCTGCTCCGGAGGCTCCGGCTCCCGCTCCCCCGGCCCTGCCGGAAATCCCCTGCCTGGTTCCCGCGCTCTGCCAGCAGTAGCGGTGTGTCTTTGTGGCGGCCCCAGCCGCCATAAAGCACACGGGCGCGCAGCGCACCCTGTTACATCACGTTTGAATAACGGAACAATCTCAGCCCGTGTTATCGTCGGTCGGCCAGATAACGGAGGCATCTCGAAAAGGTGCCCGAGGGAAGGTAGCGAGTGGGCCGGCACAACAAAGTTACGACCTCCAAGTTGCGACGAAATTCCGTCATCGCAGTAACAGGACTCGTACCGGTGGGCCTGGTCACCGCGGCCGCCGCCACCGCGGGCGCGACCTCGAAGAGCTTCCTCGGTATCCACCAGACCGCCGGCTCCGCCGAGGCCGAAACCGCTGCCGCCGACACGACTCCCGCCGAGGTCGTCCGGTCCGTCGCGCCGGTCGCCGACCTGATGGTCGCGCCGGAACCCGCCGCCGCACCCGCCCCGAAGGCCGCGCCGGCACCCGAACCGGAACCGGCCGCACCCGTCGTCCGGCAGCAGGGGCCGCTCGGGATCCCCGCGGTGAACTTCGCCGCCTACCAGAACGCCGAACGCATCCTCGCTGCCGAGAACCCCGGCTGCGGCATGTACTGGACGCTGCTCGCGGGCATCGGCCGTGTCGAATCGGGCCACGCCAACGGCGGACGCGCCTCCGACGACGGCAAGCTCTTCGATCCCGTCATCGGGCTTCCCCTCAACGGCAGCCTGCCCGGCCAGGCCACCATCTACGACACCGACGGCGGCGCCCTCGACGGCGACACCGTCTACGACCGCGCGGTCGGCCCGATGCAGTTCATCCCCACCACCTGGAACCAGTACGCGGGCGACGGCAACGGCGACGGCGTCGCCGATCCGCAGAACCTGTTCGACTCCACCCTGACGACCGCCAAGTACCTGTGCGACGGCGGCCTCGACATGCGCAACGTCGCACAGGCCACCAAGGCCATCCACCGCTACAACAATTCGATGGCCTACGTCGCGAACGTCCTGGCCTGGTCCGCGGCCTATTCGACCGGCATCGAGCCCAGCCCCGTCGACCTGCCGCGCATCCACTGATCCGTACCCGCCTACGATGGGCGCCATGGCAGTGAGTGAATCCGAAATCCGCAGTGCCCTCTCCCGGGTGCAGGATCCGGAGATCCGCAAACCCATCACCGAACTCGGGATGGTCAAGAGCATCGACATCGACGCCGACGGAAACGTCGCCGTCGCCGTCTACCTCACCACCGCCGGGTGCCCGCTGCGCACCGAGATCACCGAACGCGTCACCAAGGCCGTCGCCGACGTCGCCGGGGTCGGTGCCGTCGACGTGACCCTCGACGTGATGAACGACGAACAACGCACCGAACTGCGCAAGTCGCTGCGCGGGGACTCCACCGAACCGGTCATCCCGTTCGCCCAGCCCGGATCGCTGACCCGCGTCTACGCGGTCGCGTCCGGCAAGGGCGGGGTCGGCAAGTCGTCGGTCACGGTCAACCTCGCGGCCGCGATGGCCGCGCGCGGTCTGTCCGTGGGCGTCCTCGACGCCGACATCTACGGTCACTCGATCCCGCGCATGCTCGGCACCGACGCCAAGCCCACGCAGGTCGAGCGCATGATCATGCCGCCGATCGCGCACGACGTGAAGATGATCTCCATCGCCCAGTTCACGCAGGGCAACACTCCGGTCGTGTGGCGCGGGCCGATGCTGCACCGCGCGCTGCAGCAGTTCCTCGCCGACGTGTTCTGGGGCGACCTGGACGTGCTGCT
>NZ_JADZGH010000012.1:0-3875 GCF_015865005.1 Rhodococcus sp. CX | reverse complement strand
CGGAGGTCGCCGAGCGGGCCGGGTCGATCGCGCTGCAGACCCGTCAGCGCATCGCCGGTGTCGTGGAGAACATGTCGTGGCTCGAACTGCCCGACGGCACCCGCATGGACGTCTTCGGCACCGGCGGCGGCCAGGCCGTCTCCGAACGGCTCACCCGCGCGGTCGGCGCGCAGGTCCCCCTGCTGGGGCAGATTCCGCTCGACCCGGCGATCCGGGAGGCCGGCGACGCCGGAACCCCGATCGTGCTCAGTGCCCCGGATTCCGCCGCCGGAACGGCGCTGCGCGAGATCGCCGAGAAGCTCGCGGTGCGGCGCCGCGGCCTGGCCGGCATGTCGCTGGGTATCGACACCACCCGTCACCTCTGAGCGTCACGGCCGGCCCCATACCGGGGCTCAGCCGGCGCCGACACCCGATTCGCCCCGTCGCCGCGCGTCCTCGAGCCGCCGGATCAGGGTCGCCGCGTCGAACGGTCCGGTGTGCCGGAGCAGATCCTCCCCGGACACGCCCAGATAGAACGTGGGGGTCTGGGTGATCTCGCCGACCTCGGCGTCGACGGCATCGTCGACGACCCGCAACCGCGTGGCACCGGTCCGCAACGTCTCCTCGAAACGCTCCAGGTCCACACCCAACTCGGCCGCGTAGCCGTAGATGTCGTCCTCGCCGAGGCGGTCGGCGTGCGCGAACAGCTGATCGTGCATCTCCCAGAACAGGTCCTGCTCCGCCGCGGCCTCGCTGGCCTCGGCGGCGAACCGCGCGTTCGGGTGCGCCTCGTCGCGCGGAAGGTGCCGGAACACGTACCGCACCGCGTCCCCGAAATGCGCGTGCACGTCCCGGATGCTGCCGGTGGCCCGGCTGCAGAACGGGCATTCGAAGTCGCCGTACTCCACGAGCGTCAGCGGCGCGTCGACCGGGCCGCGGATGTGGTCCCGCCCCACCTCGACCGGGCGCGGCAGGAACCGGCTCGTCACCGGGACCGGGCCGCGCCGCCGGTCGTCGATGCGGAACAGCACCCACCCCACCACGGTGGAGACGATCGCAGCGGCGAGCACCGCGACCCGCGCGTCGTTCGCGAGGCTCGGCGACGGGATCGCCAGATCCACGATGAACAGGGAGATGGTGAACCCGATCCCGGCGAGCGCGCCGCCACCGGCGATCTGCGACAGTGTCAGCCCCGGCGGCAGCGCTCCCGGGCGCATGCGGGTGAACAGCGCGACCGCGCCGGTGATGCCGACGAACTTGCCGACCACCAGACCGAGCAGGATGCCCCACGCGAGCGACGACCGCACCGCGGCACCGACCGCCTCCGCGCTCAGCACCACCCCGGCGTTCGCCAACGCAAACACGGGTACGACGAGAAACGACGTGTAGGGGCCGTAGAGCCGCAGCAGGCGCTCGTTGACGGACACCGCGCGGAGCACACCCAGCTGTGCCGCCCGCGCATAGTCCGAGTTCGGTGACTGCCGGAACGCACGGGCGAGTTCCCCGGCCCTCTCGACCTCGCTGCGCCGGGGTGGATACACCGGAAGTATCAGCGCGATCAACACCCCGGACAGAGTCGGGTGGACACCGGACTCGTAGAACGCCACCCAGGTGGCCGCCGCCACCAGGAAGTACACGACGCCGCGCCAGACCGCGAGGCGACGCAGCAACGCGATCCCCAGCAGCCCGATCGCGCCGAACACGAGAGGCCCGACCCGCAGATCGTCGGTGTAGAACAACGCGATCACGCCGAGCGCCCCGATGTCGTCGGCGACCGCGAGGGTGAGCAGGAAGATCCGCAGCCGGGCCGGGCACCGCGGGCCGACCAGCGCGAGCGCGCCCATGACGAACGCCGTGTCCGTGGAGATCACGACACCCCACGCTCCGGCCGCCTCACCGCTCGGGTTGAGCAGCAGGAACAGCACGACCGGCACCGCCAGCCCGGCGACCGCCGCGACGACCGGGACCGCGGCCCGGGTCCGATCGGTGAGCTCGCCGATGGTCAGCTCACGCTTGACCTCGAGCCCCACGACGAAGAAGAACAACGTCATCAGCGCGTCGTTGACCCAGTGCTGCAGGTCCATGCCGATGCCGTAGTCGCCGATCTGCACGGTCAGCGGCAGATGCCAGAACGCCTCGTAGGAGTCGCCGAGGTTCGCCCAGATCAGCGCCGCCACGGTCGCCGCGAGCAGAAACGCCGCCGACGCCGAATCCTCGTCGGTGATCTCGCGGATGCCGGCGAGCCGGGCCGCGAGACGGCCGCGCCGCACAGGGGTTCGGACCTCCTGTGCTGCCACGGCTATCCGATCAGATCCCGCGCGCTCAGGTCGCGTCGGTGTCGATCGGGGGCAGCTCCCCCGCTCCGAGCGGTTTCGCCGCCGGCGGTTTCGGTGCCGGCTTGTCGAAGTTGCCGGTGAGGATCGAATCGTCGCCGTCGAGCAGATGCTTGGTGATGACGGCCTTCGGGGTCATGCCCCGCAGTTCGTTCAGCTCGGACAGCGGCTTGCGCAGGTCCTCGAACTCCGGTCCGAGTTCGTCCTTGAGCTGCTGGCGGGCGCCGGACGCGTAGTCGCGCACCTGACGCAGCGACTTCGTCACCCAGGAGACCGCGCCGGGCAGCCGCTCGGGTCCCAGGACCACGAGCGCCGCCACGAGGAGCACCATGAACTCGCCCCAACCGATGTTGCCGAACACCGTTCCAGAGTACGTGGTCGGATACCGGGGCGTGCGGTTGACGTGCGCAGATCACAACCGGTGCCCGAGAGGCTCCCGGCCGGTCAGTCCGATTCGGGGGTCACCTGCACGTCGACGAGACGGCCGCTGCGCACGAGCTGGACGGTCACCGGTTCCCCGATCCGCTGCTCGTGAACCGCCACGACCAGCTCGTCCGCGCTGGTCACCGTGCGGTCGCCGACCTTGACGATCACGTCGCCCTCGACGATCCCGGCACGCTGGGCCGGGCTGTCGGCCTGCACGTTCGCGACCTCCGCCCCACTTGCGGCGTCGTTGACGACCGTGCGGGCGTTCACCCCGATCTCCGGGTGGTGCATCTCCCCGCTGCGGATCAGTTCCTGGGCCACCTGCGTGACCGTGTCGATGGGAATCGCGAAGCCGAGCCCGACCGAACCGCCGGTCTCCGTCTTGATCGCCGAGTTGATGCCGATCACGCGACCTTCCGCGTCGACGAGCGGACCACCGGAGTTGCCGGGGTTGATGGACGCATCGGTCTGCACGGCGTCGATCACGGCGTCGGTGTCGGTGCCCTGCCCGCCCAGGCGCATCGGCCGATGCAGGGCGCTGACGATGCCGCGCGTGACGGTCTTGCTCAGGCCGAGCGGCGAGCCGACCGCGATGACGTCCTCACCGACCTGCACGTCGGCGGACCGTCCCAGTTCGGCGACCGTCAGGTTGTCGACGTCCTCGACCGCGAGCACCGCGAGGTCGGTGTGGATGTCGCGGCCGACGATCGAGGCGGGCACCTTGGTGCCGTCGTTGAAGGTCACCTGGATCTTCGCGTCGGGGCTGCTCGCCGCCATCGACACGACGTGGTTGTTGGTGACGATGTACCCGGCGCCGTCGATCACGACCCCGGAACCGGTGCCGGCCTCGTCGCCGAGCGTCACCTGGATCGACACGACCGCCGGGAGCACCGCGTCGGCGACCCGCGCGACCTGCCCGGTGGGCAGTTCGTCGTCGCCGGCGATCTGCGAGAGCGAGACACCGCGGCTGGTCAGGGATCCGTTGTCGGCGGTCACCAGCGCGACGATCAAGCCGCCCACCATGCCGATCGCGACGGCGACCGCCGCGAGGGTCGCGAGAGCGCGCGGTTCGACGCGACGGTCGAACAGCACCTCCCGCAGGGTCAGTTTCCGTCCGGGCGGCAGAACCTGCTCACC
>NZ_JADZGH010000110.1:0-3020 GCF_015865005.1 Rhodococcus sp. CX | reverse complement strand
AGGAGGTCGCTGTATGGCCATGTCCGAGGACGGCTCGTCAGCATCCACCGATCCATCGGCATCCGGAACCGGAGCGCCCGCCCGCGAGTTGTTGTCCGCCGCGGACGTCGGACGCACCGTGGCCCGCATCTCCCACCAGATCATCGAGAAGACCGCACTCGACGCCCCGGAAGGCGAAGCGCCTCGCGTCGTGCTGGTCGGAATCCCCACCCGCGGCACCACCCTCGCGAACCGCATCGCCGAGCGCATCGAGGAGTTCTCCGGGGTCCGCGTGCCGGTCGGATCTCTCGACATCACGCTCTACCGCGACGACCTGCGGACCAAGCCGCACCGTCCCCTCGAGCGCACCTCGGTGCCGGAAGGCGGTGTGGACAACGCCCTGGTCGTCCTCGTCGACGACGTGCTCTTCTCCGGCCGCTCCGTCCGCGCCGCCCTCGACGCCCTGCGCGACCTGGGCCGGCCGCGGGCCGTCCAGCTCGCGGTGCTGGTCGATCGCGGGCACCGCGAGCTGCCGCTACGCGCCGACTACGTCGGCAAGAACGTTCCCACCGCCCGCACGGAGGACGTGCGCGTGCTGCTCACCGAACAGGACGGACGTGACGCGGTGGAGATCTCCGGAGGCAAGAACCTGTGAAACACCTGCTCACCATCGCGGATCTGACCAGGGATTCCGCGACCGAGCTTCTGGACGAGGCGGAACGGTTCGAGCAGGCGTTGCTCGGCCGTGAGGTGCGCAAGTTGCCGACACTGCGCGGCCGCACCGTGATGACCGTGTTCTACGAGAACTCGACCCGGACCCGGGTGTCCTTCGAGGTCGCCGGCAAGTGGATGAGCGCGGACGTCATCAACGTCAGCGCGTCGAGTTCGTCGGTGTCCAAAGGCGAATCGCTGCGCGACACCGCGCTGACCCTGCACGCGGCGGGCGCCGATGCGCTGATCGTGCGGCACCCGGCCTCCGGTGCGGCACACCGGATCGCGGACTGGACGACCGACGCCGACGGCAACGGCCCGTCGGTGATCAACGCCGGTGACGGCACCCACGAACACCCCACGCAGGCGCTGCTCGACGCGCTGACCCTGCGGCAGCGGCTCGGATCGCTGGAAGGGCGGCGCATCGGCATCGTCGGCGACATCCTGCACAGCCGGGTGGCGCGCTCGAACGCGCTGCTGCTGTCGATGCTCGGCGCCGAGGTGGTGCTCGTCGCGCCCCGCACGCTGCTGCCGGTCGGGGTGGAGACCTGGCCGGTGACCGTGGCGCACTCGCTCGACGCGGAACTGCCCGGCCTGGACGCGGTGCTCATGTTGCGGGTGCAGGCCGAACGCATGAACGGCGGGTTCTTCCCGTCGGCGCGCGAGTACTCGATCGGTTACGGACTGTCCGAGCGCCGGCTGCGGCTGCTCTCCGACGACGCGGTGGTGCTGCACCCCGGCCCGATGCTGCGCGGCATGGAGATCGCCTCCGCGGTCGCCGACGCCCCGCAGACCGCGGTGCTGCAGCAGGTGACCAACGGTGTGCACGTGCGCATGGCGGTGCTGTTCCGTCTGCTGGTCGGCACCGAAGGGGCGTCGGCATGACGGAAACTATTGGAACAGGAGACAATTCGGTGACCCCGCAGGTCCTCATCCGCAACGTGCTGGTCTACGGCGAGGGCGATCCGGTCGACGTCCTGCTCGGCGACGAGCAGATCCTCGCGATCGGTTCCGGCCTCGAGGCCGACGCCGATGCCGAGGTGATCGACGGTACCGGCCAGGTCCTGCTGCCCGGCTTCGTCGACCTGCACACGCACCTGCGCGAACCGGGCCGCGAGGACACCGAGACGATCGACAGCGGCTCGGTCGCCGCCGCGCTCGGCGGCTACACCGCGGTGTTCGCGATGGCCAACACCAACCCGGTCGCGGACTCGGTCGTCGTCACCGATCACGTGTGGCGCCGCGGCCAGGAGGTCGGGCTGGTCGACGTGCACCCGGTCGGCGCGGTCACCGTCGGTCTCGCCGGCAAGCAGCTCGCCGAGATGGGCACCATGGCGGCCGGCGCCGGCCGGGTCCGGATGTTCTCCGACGACGGGCACTGCGTGTACGACCCGCTGATCATGCGGCGCGCCCTCGAATACGCGGGCACCCTCGGAGTTCTCATCGCCCAGCATGCCGAGGAGCCGCGGCTGACCGTCGGCGCCGTCGCCCACGAGGGTCCGACCGCCGCGCGGCTGGGTCTGACCGGATGGCCGCGCGCGGCCGAGGAGTCGATCGTGGCGCGCGACGCGCTGCTCGCGCGGGACGCCGGAGCGCGTGTCCACATCTGCCACGCGTCCACCGCGGGCACCGTCGAACTCGTCAAATGGGCTCGGGGACAGGGGATTTCGATCACGGCCGAGGTGACTCCCCATCACCTGCTTCTCGACGATTCGCGGCTCGAGACCTACGACGGCGTCAACCGGGTCAACCCGCCGCTGCGGGAACGTTCCGACGTCGAGGCATTGCGCCGCGGCCTCGCCGAGGGTGTGCTGGATTGTGTGGCCACCGACCACGCCCCGCATGCCGAACAGGACAAGTGCTGCGAGTTCTCGCAGGCCCGGCCCGGCATGCTCGGCCTCGAGACGGCCCTGTCCATCCTCGTCGAGACGATGGTCCGGCCCGGCCTGCTCGACTGGCGTGGGGTCGCGAAGGTGATGAGCGAGCGACCCGCCGAGATCGTCGGACTCGACGACCAGGGCCGCCCGCTCGCGGTCGGGGAACCGGCCAACGTCGTGCTCGTCGACCCGGACACCGAATGGACGGTGCGCGGACCGGAACTGGCGAGCATCTCGAACAACACCCCGTACGAGGAGATGACGCTGCCCGCCAAGGTCACCGCGACCGTGCTGCGCGGCAGGATCACCGCCCGCGACGGTGCGGTCCGCCCGCGGACCGGCGGGAGGTAGCGCGATGGACCGGGTTCTGATCACCCTCGGCTTCCTGCTCCTGTGGGTCGTGCTGGTCCTGCTCATGTGGAAGGGTTGGCGCGTCCGCGCCAACCCTTCCAC
>NZ_JADZGH010000011.1:15898-32458 GCF_015865005.1 Rhodococcus sp. CX | reverse complement strand
GGGGCGGTTCCGCAGTTGTTCACCGCCGCGGGGAACATGACGACCGGCGCGCCGGGCGCGAACATGTCGCGGGTCGTCGGGATGGGCTACATCGGTTTCCTGGCAGGTCCGGCGTGCATCGGCTGGTTGTCGGAGGCGGCGTCGCTGACGGCGGCGATGGCGGTGCCGCTGGCGTGCGTGCTGGCCGCGTCGGCACTGGCCCCGAACGTGCGCGAGGGCGCCCGCGCAGCAGATGTGCGCGGGCGCCCCTGAAAGCGGCTGCGGGTCAGAGGACCTTGAGTTCCTCGGTGACCTCGCCGACCATCTTCTTCGCGTCGCCGAAGAGCATCGACGTCTGATCCGCGGTGAACAGCGGGTTGTCGATGCCGGCATAGCCGGAGGACATGGACCGCTTGAGCACGATCACCGACTTGGACTGGTCGACGTTCAGGATCGGCATGCCGTAGATCGGGCTCGACGAATCCAGACGCGCGGCCGGGTTGGTGACGTCGTTGGCGCCGATGACGATGGTGACGTCGGTCCGGCTGAACTCGCCGTTGATGTCGTCCATCTCCTTCATCGCGTCGTACGCGACGTCGGCCTCGGCGAGCAGCACGTTCATGTGGCCCGGCATGCGACCGGCGACCGGGTGGATGGCGTACTTGACCTCGACGCCACGCTGCTCGAGCAGCTCGGCCATCTCCTTGACGGCGTGCTGCGCCTGCGCCACGGCCAGACCGTAGCCGGGCACCACGATGACCTGGTTGGCGTAGGCCATCTGGATCGCCGCATCCGCCGCGGAGGTCGCCTTGACGGTGCCACCGGACGCGGAGACCACGCCGCCGGAACCGCCGTCGCCGCCGAAGGAACCGAACACGATCGCCGGGATCGAGCGGTTCATGGCCTTGGCCATGAGGTTGGTCAGGATCGAACCCGAGGCGCCGACGATCATGCCGGCGACGATCATCGCCTGGTTGTTCAGCGCCAGACCCGCGGCGGCCGCGGACAGACCGGTCAGGGCGTTGAGCAGCGAGATGACGACGGGCATGTCGGCGCCGCCGATCGGGAGCACCACGAACAGGCCCATCAGGCCGGCCACGACGAGCAGCGCGACGATCCAGATCGCCGGGGTCGGCGCGTTGGCCGGGTCCGCCTGCAGACCGATGTAGATCGCGATCGCGATCGCGGCGACCGCCAGGACGATGTTGGCGAGCTGGAACAGCTTCGCCGACGCGACGACCTTCTTCTCGAAGTTCTTGTTCAGCAGTTCCTGCAGCTTGGAGAACGCCACCAGCGAACCCCAGAACGAGACCGAGCCGATGATCGCGGCGAACAGCGAGCCGACGATGAACGGCACCGACGGCACGTCGTCGACGGTCGTGAAGCCGTTCGAGTCGAGGAACTCGGCCCACGCGATCAGCGCGACGGTGCCACCACCGACGCCGTTGAACAGCGCGACCAGCTGCGGCATCGCGGTCATCTTGGTCTTCAGTGCCGGCGGCACACCCAGGATCACACCCACGGCCAGGCCGCCGACGATCAGACCCCAGTTCTCGGTGTCACGGATGTCGATGAGCACCGCGATCACGGCGATCGCCATGCCGGCCGCGGCGATGTAGTTGCCGCGGACCGCGGTCTTCGGGCCGGTCAGGCCCATCAGACCGTAGATGAACATCGCGAACGCGACGATGTACAGGATGGTCACCAGGTAACTCATCGGGCGTCAGCTCCCTTCGACTCCGCCGACGCCTTCACAACGTCCTTTTTGGGCTTGAACATCGCGAGCATGCGGTCGGTGACGACGAAGCCGCCGACCACGTTCAGGGTGCCGAACACCAGCGCGACGAACAGGATGATCTTGATGCTCCACGGGGCGTCCCCGGGCAGGTGCCCGAGCACCACGAGCGCACCGAGCACCACGATGCCGTGGATGGCGTTGGTGCCCGACATCAGCGGCGTGTGCAGCGTGTTCGGGACCTTGGAGATAACGGCGAACCCGACGAATCCGGCAAGGACCAGAATGGCGATGTTCGCGAGCAGTTCGGTGTACATCTACGCGTTCTCCTTCGAGCGGGTCACGCACGCGCCGTCGAGGATCTCGTCGGAGAAGTCCGGTGCCAGCGCGCCGTTGTCGTCGAGCATCAGCTCGAGCAGGGCGGCGACGTTCTTCGAGTAGAGCTCGGATGCGTGCTCGGGCATCGTCGCGGGCAGGTTCAGCGGCGAGCAGATCGTCACGCCGTGCTTGACGACGGTCTGTCCGGGTTCGGTCAGCTCGCAGTTGCCGCCGGTCTCGCCGGCGAGGTCGACCACGACCGAGCCGGGCTTCATGCCGTTCACCGCGGCAGCGGTGACCAGACGCGGCGCCGGACGGCCCGGCACCAGCGCGGTCGTGATGACCACGTCGAAGCCCTTGATGGCCTCCTCGAGAGCCTGCTGCTGCTGGGCGCGCTCGGCGTCGGTGAGTTCGCGGGCGTAGCCGCCCTCACCGGCCGCGTCGATCCCCAGATCGAGCCACTGCGCACCGACCGAACGCACCTGATCGGCGACCTCCGGGCGCACGTCGTATCCGGTGGTGCGACCACCGAGACGCTTGGCGGTGGCCAGCGCCTGCAGACCCGCGACACCGACGCCGAGCACCAGCACGGTCGCGGGCTTGACGGTGCCCGCGGCCGTGGTGAGCATCGGGAAGTAGCGCGTGGCCTCCGACGCAGCGACCAGCACCGCCTTGTAGCCGGACACGTTCGCCTGCGACGACAGCGCGTCCATCACCTGGGCACGCGAGATGCGCGGGATCGCCTCGACGGCGAACGCCTGCACTCCGGCCGCAGCGAGCGCGCCGATCTGGTTTTCCGCATTGCGCGGCGCCAGGAACCCGATCAGGGTCTGGCCCGAGTGCAGCCGCGCGACCTCCGCATCCGACGGAGGCGCGACCTTCACCACGACGTCCGCGGTCCAGGCGTCACCGATCGTGGCACCGGCCTCGACGTACAGCTCGTCGGGAATCAGTGCCGCCTCGCCGGCACCGGCCTCGACGACGACGTCGAGACCCTTGCCGATCAGAGACGGAACAATCTTCGGGACCAGCGCGACGCGACGCTCACCGTCGTTCGTTTCGCGAACGACGCCGACGGTCGGACGACGCTGTGCCTCTCTTCCCGTGCTCAATCCTTCGGTATCCAACTTCCCCTGACTCCTGCTTCGAATGAGGGCCTCACCGCGAGAGCGGCGGGCTGCGTACATCGAGGCCACGGCAGTACACGCCGGCCTGATGAGCTAAAGCAGACCTACCGTGGTGGCGACGACACTGCAACCGCTTGCTTTTGTCTGAATCGAGTCCGAACAAGGATGCAGTGCGAGAATTGTGATGCAGCTCACTTCACAGTACGAGCGTACCGCTGGTGAATGCAAAGCCCGAGGAGGAGCCGATGGAACGTCGCACAGTCGACGTCGAACGCGTCTACGACCACCCCGCAGACGAGGACGCGTTCCGTGTCCTGGTGGACCGTCTGTGGCCGAGGGGGCTCCGCAAGGACGCGTTCCACTACGACGACTGGGCGAAGGACCTCGCGCCCTCCGCAGAGCTGCGCAAGTGGTACTCGCACGACGCCGCGTTGTTCTCGGAGTTCCGCACCCGTTACCTCCACGAGCTGACCACGGAGGCCGGACGCGAAGCCGTCGCCCGGCTGGATCGCCTCGCCGACGGACGCCCCCTGGTGTTGCTCACCGCGACCCGCGATCTCGACCACAGCGGCGCCGTGATCCTCGCCGAGCATCTGCGGGAGGCCCGGTGACGGCCCGCGACCCCGACCTCGGCGGGGACCCGGTGTGCTGGCTCGATCGGGTGTGCCCGGAGTGTGGGCTGTTCCTCGACGACCACGTCCTCGAGAGCACGGCCGGGCAGTGCCCACGCTGCGGTCACCCGCGCGACACCGGGCACACCGATCCCCTACCGTCACCGCAATGAGCGTTCCCTCCGAGATTCTCGGCCTGGCCCGCGCCGCGCGCCGCGTCGCCGTCCTGACCGGCGCCGGCATGTCCGCCGAGAGCGGCGTCCCGACCTTCCGGGACGCGCAGACCGGCCTGTGGTCCCGGTTCGACGCCGCCGCCCTCGCGACCCCCGAGGCGTGGCACGCCGACGCGGAGACGGTGTGGGCGTGGTACCAGTGGCGCGTGGCGCTGGTCCGGAAGGTCGAACCGAACGCCGGCCATCTCGCGCTGGCCGACTGGGCCCGCGACACGGACGTCCACATCGTCACCCAGAACGTCGACGATCTGCACGAACGCGCCGGCAGTGTCGTCAGCGCGCACCTGCACGGCAGCCTGTTCGCGCCGCGGTGCGCCGACTGCGAGGCCGCCGCCGAGCTTCCGGATCCGCCGGCCGAGCCGGTGGCCCGGCTGACGCCGCCGACGTGCAGCCGGTGCGGGGGCCGGGTCCGTCCGGGTGTCGTGTGGTTCGGCGAACTGCTGCCCCGCGCACCGTGGGACGCGGCGACCGAGGTCGTCGCCGATGCCGACCTGCTGCTCGTCGTCGGCACCTCCGGGATGGTGTACCCCGCCGCCGGGTTGCCCGCGCTGGCCCGCGATCGCGGCGTGCCGGTCGTCGAGATCGGGCCCGAGCCGACGGAACTCTCGGACCGCGTCGACCACGTGTGGCGCACGACCGCGGCGATCGGATTGCCCGCACTGGTGGCGGCGTTACAGTGACGACCGTGGGAGCCTGCGTGTTCTGCGACATCGTGGCCGGTACCGCACCGGCGCGGCGGGTGTTCGAGGACGAGACGGTCGTCGCGTTCCTCGACATCCGGCCGATCTCGCGCGGTCACGTCCTCGTGGTGCCCCGGGCCCACGCGGCCCGGCTCGAGGAACTCGCGCCGGACGACGGCGCGGCGATGTTCCGCGTCGGACAGCGCCTGGCGCGGGCACTGGCCCGCTCGGACCTCACACCCGACGGCGCCCACCTGGTGCTCAACGACGGCCGGGCCGCGTTCCAGACCGTCGATCACGCCCACCTGCACGTGTTGCCGCGCTGGAACGGCGACAAGGTACGCCTGGCGGCCGGGCTCCTCCGGCGCCGCCCCGACGACCCGGACGCGATCGCAGCCCTGATCCGCGCCGGACTGGACCGATTGGAAGCAGAGGATCCCCGTTGAGCACCGACCAGACTCCCGAAACCCCCGAATTTCCCGTGGAGAAGATCCGTTCGCTGCTGTTCGAGCAGTTCGCGGTCATCGACGATCTGATCGCCGACCTCGACACGGACACCTGGTTCACCCCGTCGACGCTGCCGGGCTGGACCGTCAAGGACATCGTGGCGCACCTGATCGGCACCGAATCGCTCCTCGCGGGTGAAGAGACCCCGCACGTCGACATCGACGTGCACGCGCTCGGTCACGTGCACAACGAGATCGGCGCGCTCAACGAACGGTGGGTGGAGTCGATGCGCGGCACACCGGGCACGGCCATCCTCGAGCGGTACCGGCAGATCGTCGCGCGCCGGCGCGACCAGCTCTCGAAGATGACACAGGAATGGTTCGACACACCCGCGCAGACGCCGGCCGGTCCGGCGACCTACGGGCGCTTCATGCGCATCCGCGTATTCGATTGCTGGATGCACGAACTCGACATCAGGGACGCGCTCGGGATCCCCGGCGACGAGGGCGGTCCGCGCGCCGAGCTGGCGTTCGCCGAGATCGTCGGGTCGCTGGCGTATGTCGTCGGCAAGCTCGGCAAGGCCCCGGACGGCTCCCGCATCACGTTCGAGCTGACCGGCCCGCTCGCCCGCACCCTGCACGTGGAGGTCCACGGACGGGCCGCGCTCGTTCCCGCGCTGTCGGGCGAGGCGACCAGCACGATCACCCTCGATTCGGGACTGTTCGCGCGGCTCGCCGGCGGACGTGTCCGCGCGTTCGACCACCTCGACGAGATCACCCTCGGCGGGGACACCACGGTCGGGCGGCGCATCGTCGACAATCTGGCGTTCACCATCTGACCGTTCCCCGATGCGCCTGTTCCTCTCGTCGTACCGTTTCGGCGCCGACCCGGCGGCGCTGCTGCGGGTGACCGGTCCGCCCGGGCCGCTCGCGGTGATCGCGAATGCCGCCGATTCCTGGCCCGCGCAGGCCCGGCAGTCGTCGCTGAACAGCGAGTTCGGTCCGCTGCGGGAACTCGGATTCGATCCGGTCGAGGTGGATCTGCGCGACCACGTCGGCGCACCGGAGTCGTTGCGCGCCAGGCTGTCCGAGTTCCGGGTGGTGTGGGTGCGCGGCGGCAACACGTTCGTGTTGCGGGCCCAGCTCGCGCGCTCCGGCGGCGACACGGTGCTCACCGACCTCGTCCGGTCCGGGGCGCTCGCGTACGCCGGGTACAGCGCCGGGGCGTGCGTGGTGACGCCGACGCTGCGCGGCGTCGAGTTCTCCGACGACCCGGGCGAGGTCGAGCCGACGTGCGGGATCGCCCCGCAGTGGGACGGCCTCGGTCTGGTGGATTTCGCGATCGTGCCGCATGTCGGCGGGTCGCCGCTGGACAACGGCGGCAGCCGCCGCGCCGTGGATCTCCTGAAGCGCAACGGCATCGCGTTCCGGGCTCTGACCGACGACGACACGATCGTTGTGGACACATCGGACGGAACGGATACTTCTCACTGCTAACATCCGACGATGGAGTCGCTGTCGGATCTGTTCAGCGCCGGTACTGCGCCCTGGTGGGCGGCACCGGTCGCTCTCGTCGTCGGAGTGGTACTCGGGGTGGTCGCCGCGCGCGGTGGCCGGAAGGCGACCCGGCAACCGGCACCCGCGCCGGTGCTGCGCGCGACCGATCGTGCCCTGCACGTGCGGTTTCTCCAGGTCGCCGACAACGTCCACAATCATCTCTTCGAGCTCGACCGCTCCGAGCTGGCCGATGTCGAACTCGACGAGGCGCTGCAGTCGGAGGACCCGCGTCTGCGGGCGATCGCACGCGGCATCGTCGATCTCGACGCGATCGTGAACGAGATGCGGCTGACGGCACCGGATCCGGTGCTCGCCGCGGCGGAGTCGGCGTTCGCGTTCCTCACCGCGGCGTCGAGCGACGGCATCGACGATCAGGACGGGTTCCGGGACCGGTACGTCACGGAGAAGCGTCGGTTCGTCGACGCGGTGCGGTCCACTCATCCCCCGGCGACAGCGCGTCCTTGAGGGCAATCCCGCGACCGTGTCGTTACCTAAGTGACATGTGTGACTGATGTGACTGCTGTTACGTTGGCACGGCGTCGACTGTGCGGCATCACTCCGGAGGTCCCATGCGCTCGTCCCTGCGACATCGTCTGGCTCTCGCCCTGCCCGTGACCCTCGCCGCGACCTGCGTTCTCGTGCTCGGCGGGACCGGAACCGCATACGCCGCGTGCCCACCGGGCAGCGGTACCGGCAGCTCGGCGCCGGGGACCGGCAGTGCACTGCCCGGCACCGGGAGCAGACTGCCCGGCACCGGCAGCGCGCTGCCCGGCAGCTCCGAGCCCGGCGTCACCCCGATCCCCTGGCTCAACGGGCAGGACGGCCGCCTCCCCCAGCTGAAGGGCACCACGACCGCGGTCGCGCACATGACCGGACTGATGGGTGACAACGACACCGTGCCCCGGTTCGGCGTACTCGGCACCGATCTCGGCATCATGTGGGACAACGGCGAGGGTCAGGTCCTCGCGGCTTTCGGAGACACGTTCGGGTTCAATCGCAATCCGTTCTGCGGACTCGTCGGCGATTGGCGCAGCAACGTCCTGTTCCGCAGCACCGACCGGAACCTGTCCGACGGCATGAGCATCGACAGCGCTCCCCTGGATCGCCCGAACCACGCCCGCGAACTGATCGAGAGCCGCAAGGTCAACGGCGTCGAGATCACCACGATCCCCACCGCCGGCATCGCCGTCGGCGGGGTCCAGTACCTCGATTTCATGTCGGTACGCAGCTGGGGTGCCCCCGGCGAGTGGCACACGAACTTCTCCGCGCTCGCCTCGTCGACGGACAACGGGGAGACCTGGACGGTCCACCCCCTCACGGCACGTCTGAACGAATCCGTCAGCGGCAACGCCAACTTCCAGATGGGCGCGTTCGTCGAACACGACGGCTGGATCTACAAGTTCGGCACCCCGTCGGGGCGCAACGGCGCCGCCCACCTGGCTCGGGTGCGGCCGGAATCGCTGCTCGACCCGCTCGCCTACGAGTACTGGGACGGCATCGGAGCCTGGGTGCCGACCGACCCGAAGGCCGCGGGCGTCGTGATCCCTGGGCCGGTCAGCGAACTGTCCGTCGCCTACAACGAGCATCTCGGCGGGTTCGTGGCGCTATACACCGATGCGACGAACTCGATCGTCGCGCGGACCTCCGCAACGCTCGAATCCGGCTGGAGCGAACCGAAGGTGCTGGTGAGCAGCCGGGACGTGCCGAGCGTGTACGGCGCGTTCATCCACCCGTGGTCGTCGGGCAAGGACCTGTACTACCTGGCCAGCACGTGGTCGGACTACAACGTGATGCTGCTGCGCACCGACCTCGAGGCCGCGAAGCTGCCGAAGCCGGTGGCACCGCCGCCGCCGGCGTGACCGCACGTATCGTCTCGACCATGGCAATCATCCATCAGAACGCCCGGTTGTCGCCGACGAAGGCCGAGGTCCTTGCGGCATGGGTGCCATCGCAGCCGTGGGCCGCCGGCGCGACCGACCTCGACCGGATCGGCGGGTTCCGCTTCGACGACCCCGACGGCGAGGTCGGCGTCGAAACCCACCTGCTGCGCACCGGGGACGGGCGAATCCTGCAGGTCCCGTTGACCTATCGCGCCGCCCCGCTCGACGGCGCCGAGGACTCGCTGGTCGGCATGATGGAGCACACCGTGCTCGGGACCCGCTGGGTGTACGACGCGTGCGCCGACCCGGTGTACGTCGCCGCGCTGGTCACCACGATCGCGACCGGCGGCGGCGCGGCCGAACTCTTCGATGCCACGACCGGCGCGACCATCGACGCCCCGGTGCAGGTGGCCGGCAGCGGATCCCCCGAGGCACCGGTACCGGCTCTCGGCCGGATCACCCACACGAGCGACTCGACGACGACCACGGTGTCGGCGGGCGACGTCGAGATCGAGGTGCTGCGCGTACTCGATGAGCAGGACGGACCAGCCCGGCCGGGCGGCGTCCTCACCGGCACGTGGCCGGGGCGCACCTCCCCCGCGGTCCTCGCGGTCGCGAAGAGCGCCCGGTCGGTAGGGTGAATTCATGAGCCAGAACAACGACAATCGTCGCGTCGAGCATCTTCCCGAGCAGTCGCGATTCGCTCTCTACATCGGTGACGCGCTCGCCGGCTACGCCGACTACACGCAGGTCGGCGACGTGCGCGACTTCGACCACACGGTCACCGAGCCGGAGTTCCGCGGTCAGGGCGTCGCCGGTGACGTCGTCCGCCAGGCGCTGGACGCGACCCGCGCCGAGGGTCTGAAGATCGGGACCTCGTGCTCCTACGTCGCGAAGTTCGTCTCCGAGCATCCCGAGTACCGCAACTGATCGGTCCGGTCAGGCACACAACCGCAGACGCAAACGTCAGCCGCCCACGTCCGAAACGTGGGCGGCTGACGTTTTCGTGTACGCGATCGGTGAAGATTTACAAATCGCTCCATATGTCTAGACAGTGGATGGTGTCGCGCGTAACGTCCACCACAGGGTGATCCACGTCATACGGAGGAGAAGACGGTGACGACACGCGACATCGACCGGCCGCAGCCGGCAGCTGCGCAGCAGTGGCGCGACCGCAAGCGATATCTGTGGCTGCTCGGACTGGTCCCGCCCACCGCGATCTTCGTCGCGACCGCCCTCGTGTGGGCGTTCGGACAACTCGGCTGGAGCGCCGTGGCTCCCGTGTGGTGGTGGATCGGCCCCCTGCTGGTCTACGTGATCCTGCCGATCCTGGACCGCTTCTTCGGCCCGGACGGCCAGAACCCGCCCGACGAGGTCATGGAACGTCTCGCCGCCGACCGCTACTACCGGTACTGCACCTACGCCTACATCCCGTTCCAGATCCTCAGCCTCGTCTTCGCGTGCTACCTGTGGTCGGCGCAGGAACTCGGATGGCTCGGGCTCGACGGCGGCCTCGGCCTCGTGTCGAAGATCGGGCTGGCGATCAGCATCGGCGTGATGGGCGGCGTCGGCATCAACACCGCCCACGAACTCGGCCACAAGAAGGAGCAGCTCGAACGCCGGCTGTCGAGAATCGCCCTGGCGCAGACCTTCTACGGCCACTTCTACATCGAGCACAACCGCGGCCACCACGTCCGGGTGTCGACACCCGAGGATCCGGCGAGCGCCCGTTTCGGCGAGTCGTTCTGGTCGTTCCTGCCGCGCAGCGTGTGGGGTGGACTGAAGTCGTCGTGGCACCTCGAGAAGACGCGGCTCGAGCGACTCGGCAAGGGTCCGTGGACCTTCCGCAACGACGTCCTGTCCGCGTGGCTGCTGTCGGTGGCGCTGTTCACCGTGCTGGTCGTCGTGTTCGGGCCGGCGGTGCTGCCGTTCCTGATCATCCAGGCCGTCTACGGCTTCTCCCTGCTCGAATCGGTGAACTACCTCGAGCACTACGGACTGCTCCGCCGCCGCACCGAATCCGGCCGCTACGAACGGTGCACGCCCGAACACAGCTGGAACTCCGATCACATCGTGACCAACATCTTCCTGTACCACCTGCAGCGTCACAGCGATCATCACGCGAACCCGACCCGCCGCTACCAGACGCTGCGCAGCATGGACGGCGCCCCGAATCTGCCCAGCGGCTACGCGAGCATGGTCGGCCTGACCTACTTCCCGCCCTTGTGGCGCAAGGTGATGGACCATCGGGTCCTCGACCACTACGACGGCGATCTGTCCCGCGTGAACATCCAGCCGAGCAAGCGCGAGAAGATCCTCGCCCGATACGGGCAGACCGGCTGATGGCCGCGTACGAATGCCCGGTGTGCAACTACGTCTACGACGAGGCTACCGGCGCACCGCGCGAGGGATTCCCGGCCGGCACCGCGTGGGCGGCGGTGCCCGACGACTGGTGCTGCCCCGACTGCGGAGTCCGCGAGAAGATCGATTTCGAACCGAAAGGCACCTGACATGGCTACCGACTACCGGCTGTTCCGTTGCCTCGTCTGCGGTTTCGAGTACGACGAGGCAGCCGGCTGGCCCGACGAGGGCATCGAGCCGGGCACCCGCTGGGATGACATTCCCGACGACTGGTCGTGCCCGGACTGCGGTGCCGCCAAGGCGGACTTCGAAATGGTCGAGATCGTTCGGCGCTGACCGAAACCGCTAACTGAAACCCATCACCCGGTCGCCCCACATCTCCCGCAGATGCCCGTCCGGATCGGGGACGACGGAATCGGTGCCGTCGAGCACGAGGGTCATGCGGGTCTCGGCCGTGTACGGCGCCCAGTGCCGGGACCCGTCGAGCGCGGCGGGCACGCCGTGGTGCGCGAACGCCGTCCAGCGTCGCCGGATCCGGCCGGACAGCTCGGTCGCAGCCTTCCGCCCACCGAGCCAGAACGTCGGGTCGCGGCCGAGTGTGCCGAAATTGCCGAAGACATACGGCAGTTCGGTGGCGTGTCCCGCCCCGATGCGGGCCGCGCGGAGCGCCGGCGTCGCGTGGTCGAAGCGGTACACCCAGGTCGGTGAATGGGTGCTGTGCGCGTCGGCGATCCACAACACCGGCATCCGGAACCCTGCATCCCGCGAAAGTGCCATCGCGCCACTCGGTTTCGTCTCGGCCGGATAGGCCGCGAGGATCTCCCGGACCCGTTCGGGCGGCAGGTCCGCCCCGTCCGCGGCGAGGGCAGCGAACATGGCCTGCACCGCGGCGTCGTCGATCGGCATCAGCGGGGACTTCATCCACCGGAAGATCGACGGCTCGTCCCGGTTCGATCCGATGATCAGCGGGATCCGGTGCGACAGACCCTTCTGGAACGCCGCCACCGGATACTTCGGCACCAGGTCCCGGTCGACGACCGGTGCCAGCGCCAGAGTGCCCGGCACCTTCATCGGGATCTCGCGGGCCAGCACGTCCCCGGCCGCGGTGAGCTGTTCGTGCGGCAGGTCGCGCAGCTTCGCCACCCGGGACGTCGGAATGTCGAGGACCTCCAGGAACCGTTCGGCGACGGTGGCCGCACGCTCGCGGCCGTACGCCGACGTCGCCGGCGGCGACTGGGCGATCGCCGCGTGGAACAGTCCCTCGGCGCGCGGCACCGTCATCAGCGTCGTGATCGAGCATCCGCCCGACGATTCCCCGAAGACCGTCACCCGCGCCGGGTCGCCCCCGAACGCCGAGATGCAGTCGCGTACCCATTCCAGGGCCGCGATCTGGTCGCGCAGCCCCAGGTTCGATTCGAACGTCGAGTCCGCCGTCGAGAACGACGACAGGTCGAGGAACCCGAGTGCGCCCAGCCGGTAGTTGAGCGTCACGACCACGACGTCGCCGGACTCGCAGAGCCGGCGGCCGTCGTAGATCTTCTGCCCGGAATAGCCGAGGATGTAGGCGCCGCCGTGGATCCACACCATCACCGGGCGGGGCTCGCCGTCCGGTTCGGGCGCCCAGATGTTCAGCGAGAGGCAGTCCTCCCCGATCGTCTGGCCGGGATCGACCGGGATCGGATTGTCGCGGCCCTGCGGCGCGATCGGCCCGAAGTCGCGGCAGTCGCGGACCCCGGCCCACGGTTCCGGCGGCTCGGGGGCACGGAAACGCAGGTCGCCCCCGGTCGGCGCCGCATACGGAAGTCCCTTCCACACGAACACCGATCCGTCCCGGTACCCGCGGGCCGAACCGTACTTGCAGTCGATCGTGAGTGTCTCGGGTTCCACGTGACCTCCCGTTTCCCGGCGACTGTCGCCAAGGTACCAACTGTCTGCACGCTCGGTGCGGAGACCGGTGGTCGCTTCTAGTCGACGACCGCCTCCGGCTCGACCGGTTGGTCGGGCAGCACCTCGTCGGAGAGGGGCACGAGGAAGCCGATGTGCGCGAAGTAGGTCACGTACCAGGCGAGCACCTCGTCGTCGACCACCGGGCACTCGATGCCGGAGTCCGCGAGCGCACGGCGCGCGTTCTCGTCGTCGAAGTCCTCCGCCTCGGACAGGCCCTGCGCGAACTCGCCGGCAACCAGCACCGCGCGGGTGAGGCTGTCGTCGCCGCGCTCGGCCAGCGTCTGCGACATCTCGATCAGCGTCGACGCGAACACCTCGTCGGTCACCGGCCGCAGCGTGAAGCCGTGTGCCCGCAACCGCGCCACGATGTCCTCCGCGGCGACGCGGCGCCGGTTGACGAGGTGGAAGTTCCCGCCCACGGTCGACGGATCGAGCGCGAGCGCGACCAGCGCCGACGCGACGTACGTGACGGGGACGAGCGCGACCGAGCCGACCGCCGACTCCGGCACCATCCGCAGCGCCACCATCGCCCGCACCACGTTCCAGAACGCGTCGTCGGTTCCGGCCGCCCCGGACACGGTGTCGCCGCTGATCAGACCCGGCCGGTAGATCGAGACGGGGATGCCGCGGCGCCGCGCGACGGCGACGAGTTCCTCGGCCACCCACTTGCTGCGCACATAGCCCGACTCCATGACCCGCTCGCCCGGAAGCCGGTCGCCCTCGCCCACCAGCCGCGGTGTGCCGTCCTCGGACGCGGGCGCGGCGGTGTCGGTGAGCACCGACCCGGTGGAGACGAAGTGCACGGGCTTGACCGTCCCGGTGACGGCGAGACGGAGGATCTCCTCGGTGCCGGACACGTTCGCCGCCCGCATCCTGCTGTACGGCTCGATGTGATTGACGCGGGCGCCATTGTGCACGATGAAGTCCACGCCGCGGGCGAGATCGTCGAACTCGGTGTCGGACAGCCCGAATCGCGGCTGCGCCAGGTCGCCCGGCACCACCACGATCCGGCCCCGGTAGTACTCGCGCCACAAACCGAACGCGCGCATCCCCGCCTCGATGCGGTCGAGACCCTCCTCCTCGGAGGCCGTCCGCACCAGGCACCACACGCGCATGCCGCTGTGCGAGAGCAGATCCCGCAGCAGGTAGCGGCCGAGGAAACCGGTGGCTCCGGTCAGCAGGACGCGGCGGCCGTCCGGTCGCGCCGCCGGGATCCCGTCCGGGACGATGTCCGCGGCGAGTTCGAGATCGCCCTCCCACTCGGCGGTGGGCGCGGCCTCCTGAGCTCCGGCCTCGATCAGCCGGGCCAGCTTGTAGACCGGTGCGTGCTCGAACAGCTGCGGCACCGTGACCTCGATGCCGAAGCGCTCGGTCACCGCGGCGGCCAGCGACAGGATCAGCAGCGAGTGCCCGCCGAGTTCGAAGAAGTCGTCGTCCGCACCGACCTGTTCGACGCCGAGCAGCCGGGCGTAGATCTCGGCGACGCCCTGCTCGTACCGGGTCGACGGGGCCCGGAACGGACGCGCCGCCACCGACGGCACCGGCAGTGCCCGCCGGTCCAGCTTGCCCGACGGGGTGAGCGGCAGCTCGTCGAGCACCACGATCGCCGCCGGCACCATGTGTGCGGGCAGGCGGGAGGCGACGGTGCGCAGCAGCTCCTGCTCGTCGAGGACGGTCTCGGCGGCCGGTACGACGTAGGAGACGAGTCGCGGTGCCGTGTCCCGTCCCACCGTCACCGCCGCGGCGACCGAGTCGTCGGCCCGGAGCGCGGCGTCGATCTCTCCGAGTTCGATACGCAGCCCGTGGATCTTGATCTGGAAGTCGGCGCGTCCGTGGTAGACGAGTTCTCCGGTGGCGGTGCGGCTCACCACGTCCCCGGTGCGGTACATGCGCTCGCCCCACCCGCCGTGGGGATTGGCGACGAACCGGTCCGCGGTGAGCGCGGGCCGCCGGTGGTAGCCACGCGCCAGCGCGTCACCGAGGAGATACAGCTCGCCGGGAACACCGGCCGGCACCGGCCGCAGTCGCGAATCGAGCACCAGATGTCCGGCTCCGCGAACCGGATGACCCAGTGCCACAGGAACATCCGGCGACAGCGGACCGGCGGTGTGCGTCATGATCGTCGCCTCGGTGGGTCCGTACGCGTTGAACACGGCGCGTCCACCGGTCGACCATCGCCGGACCACGTCGCCGGTCACCGCTTCCCCACCGGTGACGAGAACCCGGCAGTCGTCGAGATCGTCCGGGTCGACGGTGGCGGCGACCGACGGGGTGAGGAACGCGTGGGTGACGGCCCGGTCCCGCATCAGCGCGGCGAGCGCGGCGCCGCCGTACGCGTGCGCGGGCGCGACGACGACGGTCGCGGCGGCCGACAGCGCGAAGACCTGCTCGAGGACGGACGCGTCGAAGCTCGGCGAGGCGACGTGCAGCACCCGGGACCGCGCATCGAGCCGGTACCGTTCGCGGACCTCCACACACAGGTTGTAGAGACCGGTGTGGGTGACGGTCACGCCCTTCGGGGTGCCGGTCGAACCGGAGGTGTAGATCACGTAGGCGACGTCGTCCGGACGCACCCGGGGGAACTCGTCCGGTTCGATATCGGAATCGGTTGCAGCGGACCTTGTTTCGTCCTCGTCGTCGAGCGCGAGCCAGTGCGGCCCCTCCGGCAGCGCCGGACGGTGCTCGGCCAGGGTCAGACCCACCCGCGCACCGGAATCGGTGACCATGTGCGCGAGCCGGTCCGCGGGATAGTCGACGTCGACGGGGACGAACCCGGCGCCGCTCCGCGCGACCGCCCACATCGCGAGGATCGATTCGGTGGACCGGGGCACCGCGACGAGCACGAGATCGCCTCGGCCGACGCCGTGTTCCCGCAGGATCCGCGCCCACCGGCGCGCAGCGGCGTCGACGTCGGCGTAGGTCAGCGCGGTGTCGCCGCTCACCACCGCGACCGCGGTCGGGTCGGCGGCGGCCGCGTCGAGCAGCTCCGGCAGCGTCTGCGGCCGCGATCCGATCCGCCGGCCCGACGCGAGCACCCCGGCCCGCTCGTCGGGCGAGAGGATCTCGACGTCGCCGACCGCCGTGTCCGGGACCCGGGTGACGGCGTCGAGGATCCGCACGAGCCGCTCGGCCAGCACCTCGACGGTCGCCGCGTCGAACAGGTCGGTGGCGTAGCCGATCCCGAGGGACAGTGCGCCGGTGTCGTCGGCGGCCTCTCCGATCGCGAACTCCAGGTCGAACTTCGACAGGTGCGTCTCGACGGGGAATTCGGCGACGGTCAGGTCCGGCAGCGTGAGCTCCTGCCGGGCGAAGTTCTGGTAGGCCAGCGCCACCTGGAACAGGGGATGCCGCCCCGGTGACCGCTCGGGCTCGAGCACTTCGACGAGCCGCTCGAACGGGATCTCCGAGTTCGCCTGTGCGCCGAGGTCGATGTCCCGGACCCGGGACAGGAACGCGGTGAACGACTCGGCGGGGTCGATCTCGGTGCGCAGCACGACCGTGTTGACGAACATGCCGACGAGATCGTCGAGGACCGGGTGACCGCGGCCCGCCGACGGGGTCCCGATGGCGATGTCGGTGGAGCCGGACAGCCGGGACAGCAGCAGCGCCAGCGCGGCGTGCACGACCATGAACGGTGTCGCACCGTGTCGCTCGGCCGTGGCGTCGATCGCGGCGCGGGTGGCGGC
>NZ_JADZGH010000011.1:0-15701 GCF_015865005.1 Rhodococcus sp. CX | reverse complement strand
GTCCGGCTCCACCGACATCGCCATCGGGACCCCGTCGGCGGGCAGGTCGAGCTGGGCGGGCAGTCCCGCCAGTCGCTCCCGCCAGTAGGCCAGTTTGCGGCTGTGTGCCGATTCGGGATCGGATTCGTCGCCGAGCATCTCCCGCTGCCACAGCGCGTAGTCCGCGTACTGCACGGGCAGCGGTTCCCAGTCGGGTGCCTGCCCGGCGACGCGGGCGGTGTAGGCCGCCATGAGGTCCCGGATCAGCGGGGCCACCGAGAAGCCGTCCGCCGCGATGTGGTGGACGACCACCGCGAGCACGTACTCGTCGTCCCCGGCGCGCAGCAGCCGGGCACGCACGGGAACCTCGGCGGTGACGTCGAACCCGGCACCGGCGAGGGCGGTGAGCTCCTCGTCGAGCCGGTCCGCGGGCACGTCGAGGATCGGCAGCTGCGGCCGTGCCTGCTCGACCGGCAGCACGACCTGCAGGCCGGTGCCGTCCACCTCGGGATAGACGGTGCGCAGCACCTCGTGCCGTGCCACGACGTCGCCGAACGCCTCGCCCAGCGCGTCGACGTCGAGGGTCCCCGACAGCCGGACCACCAGCGGAATGTTGTGCAGCCCCGAATCGCGGTCGAACCGGTTGAGGAACCACATCCGCGACTGCGACCAGGACAGCGGGACCTGCTCCGGCCGCGGGCCGGCAACCGGACCACCGGCGGCGACCGCGGGCTCGGAATCCTCCAGCAGCGCAGCGAATTCGGCGACGGTGCGGGTGTCGAACAGCGACCGGACGGTCACCTCGATACCCAGTTCGTCGGCGAGTCGCGCCGCCACCTGCGTGGCGGTCAACGAGTTCCCGCCGAGCGCGAAGAAGTCGTCCTGCGCACCGACGGTCTCGGCTTCGAGGACCGCGGCGAACACGTCCGCGACGATCCGCTCGATCTTCGTTGCGGGCGCCACGAATTCGCGGGTCTCGAACACCGGGGCGGGCAGGGCCGCACGATCGAGCTTGCCCGACGAGGTGACCGGGAAGTCGTCCACGACGACGATCGTGTCCGGCACCAGGTGGGCGGGCAGCACCCGGACGAGCGCGCTGCGCAGGGCACCGGGATCCACCTCGTTCGCGTTGTCGGCCGGCACCGGGACGACATACGCGACGAGCCGATCACCGGCGTCGGCGTGATGGACGGTGGCGACCGCTCGTGCGACCTCGGAGCGGTTCAGCAGCGCCGATTCGATCTCGCCGAGCTCGATGCGCACACCGCGGATCTTGACCTGGGAGTCGGTGCGTCCCAGGTAGACGAGCTGCCCCTCCGGGGTCCACTTCGCACTGTCGCCCGTGCGGTACAGGCGTGCGCCGGGCGGGCCGAACCGGTCGGCGACGAATCGTTCGGCCGTCAGGTCCGGCCGGCCGTGATAGCCGCGGGCCTCCTGGACTCCGGACAGGTACAGCTCACCCCTGACCCCGACCGGGACGGGATGCATCCGCGAGTCCAGCACCACGGCACGGGTGTTCCACACCGGCCGGCCCATCGGCACCGGCCGCGTCGCCAGGTACGGCATCGGCGGCACCAGCGCCGAGGTCGCGTGCACCGTGAACTCGGTGGGCCCGTAGAGGTTGTGCACGGCCGCGCGGGACACCGCCCGGAACGCGCCGACGGTCGCGGCGGGCAGCGCCTCCCCGGCCACGGCGACCGCGCGCAGCGTGCGCAGCGCCGCCGGATCGGGCACCGTCGTCGCGAACACCGACAGCATCGAGGGCACGAACGAGGTGAGGGTGACCGCGCGGCGGCCGATGATGTCGGCGAGCTGCCGCGCGTCACGGTGCGCATCCGGCGCGGCGACGACCATCCTGGCTCCGGATGCCAAGGGCGCGAACATCTCCCACACCGAGACGTCGAATGTGGCCGGAGTCTTCCACAGCACGGTGTCGGCGACGCTGATCCGGAACAGATCCGCGATCCACAGCAGCTGGTTGACCACCGCCCGATGCGGCACGGCGACACCCTTCGGCTCACCGGTCGAGCCCGAGGTGAACAGCACGTACGCGGTGTTGTCGGGACGCAGCGGCGCGAGCCGCTCCGAGTCGTGCAGCGGCGCACCGCTCAGGTCGGGGAAGTCGCCGATCCGCAGCACGGGCACCGCCCGGACCTCGTCGCTCCACTCCACCGTGGAGCCGACGAGCACCGCCACGGGCCGGGCCGCGGCGAGCACCCGCTCGATGCGCGCGGCGGGCTGATCGGGGTCGACGGGCACGTACGCCCCACCGGCGTGCAGAACCGCATGGACCGCCACCAGCAGCTCGACCGAACGCGGTGCGACGACCGCGACGGTGCGCTCGGGTCCGACCCCGGCCGCGACGAGCCGCCGGGCCAGCCGGTGCACCCGGGCGGCGAAATCCGCGTAGGTCAGGATCCCGTCGTCGTCGACGACGGCCTGCAGATGCGGAGTGCGCGCGACCTGCGCATCGAGCAGCCGCGGCACCGTGGCCGGAGGCACCGGCCGGTCCGTCGAGTTCCAGCGGCTCAGCACGGTGCCGAGTTCGGCCCGATCCAGGAGCCGGTGATCGCCGACGGCACGGTCCGGGGCGGCGGTGGCCTCGGCGAGGATCCGCACGAAGTGCCGCACGAACATCGCGATCGTGCCCTCGTCGAACAGGTCGGTCGCGTAGGCGACCTCACCGAACATGCCGCCCGGCTCGTGGTCGTCGCCGAGTCGCTCGGCGAGCGTGACCTGCAGATCGAACTTCGCCCGCCGGGTCGGGACGTCGACCGTGGTGACGGTCAGCGACGGAAGCTCGAGCTGCGTCGCGTCGAGGTTCTGGAAGGCGAGCATCACCTGGAACAACGGATGGTAGGCCTGCGACCGGGCCGGGGCGAGGTCGTCGACGATGCAGTCGAACGGCACGTCCTGGTTGCCGAACGCCTGCAGGTCGATGTCGCGCACGCGGGTCAGCAGCCGGGTGAACGACTCCCCCGCGTCGATCGGGGTGCGCAGCACCAGCGTGTTGACGAACATGCCGACGAGGTCGTCGAGGCCCGCGTCCCCACGCCCGGCCGACGGGGTGCCGACCGCGACGTCCGCGGTCCCGGACAGCCGCGCGAGGAGCACGGCGAGCGCCGCGTGCACCACCATGAACTCGGTGGTGCCGGTGGCCCGCGCCAGGTCCACGATCGCGCGGTGGACGTCCGCCGGAATCTCCACGGGCACCGCGGCACCGGACTGGGATGCCACTGCCGGCCGCGGCCGGTCCGTGGCGAGCTCGAGCCGGTCCTGCAGGCCGGCCAGTTGCTTGCGCCAGTAGGCGAGCTGCTGCGCCATGAGCGAATCCGGCTCGTCGGCATCTCCGAGCCGATCACGCTGCCACAGCGCGTAATCCGCGTACTGCACCGCGAGCGGGAGGCGTTCGGGCGCCACTCCCGCGGTGCGGGCGCCGTAGGCCCGCATCAGGTCGCGGGTGAGTGGTCCCGCCGAGAATCCGTCGCCGGCGATGTGGTGGACGACGACGACGAGAACGTGCTCGTCGTCCGCCACCCGCAGCAGGTGGGTGCGCACGGGGGCGGCCTCGGCGATGTCGAAGCCCTCCGACACGAGGGCGTCGATCCGGGCCGGAACCTCGTCCGGGGCGACGGTCTCGACCGGCACGGCACGCTGGGCGGCGCCGATCGGAAGCACCAGCTGGGTGCCTTCGCCGTCGACCTCCGGGTAGGCGGTGCGCAGCACCTCGTGCCGTTCGACGAGGTCGCCGACGGCCTGCTGCAACGCGTCGACGTCGAGGTCGCCGGTGAGGCGGACCACGAGCGGGATGTTGTAGAGGGACGAGCCCGGATCGAGGCGATCGAGCACCCACAGCCGCGTCTGCGACGGCGCCAGCGGCACCGGATAGGGCCGTGGTCCGGCGGCCAACGGGCCGTCTGCGCGGTCCTCGCCGGGTGTGCGGTCCAGCAACCGCGCCACCTCGACGACGGTCGGTGCGTCGAAGAAGTCCTGGACGGACAGCGGCCGGCCGACTCGGGCCGAGATGCGCGAGACCGCGCGGACCGCGGCGAGCGAGTTGCCGCCGAGCGCGAAGAAGTCGTCGTCGCCGCCGACCCGATCCCGCCCGAGCATCTCGGCGAACACCTCGGCGACCGCCGTCTCGGTGGCCGTCTCGAGCGGGCGATCGTCACCGGTCGCGGCGGAGGTCTCGGGCGCGGGCAGTGCCGCGCGGTCGAGCTTGCCGCTGGTGGTGAGCGGGAACTCGTCGAGCACGGTGTACGCGGTCGGGACCATGTAGTCGGGCAGGGACGCGGAGAGCGCGGCGCCCAGCGCCTCCTCGTCCCACGTGGCGCCCGGGTGCAGCCGCACGTACGCGACGAGGCGATCACCCAGGGTCTCGTCGGCATGCACGCGAACGGCGGCCTGGGCGATGCCGTCCTGCCGGGTGAGGGTTTCCTCGATCTCACCCAGTTCGATGCGCAGTCCGCGGATCTTGACCTGGAAGTCGCTGCGTCCGAGGTACTCCAGCTCGTCCGAGCGGGAACGCACCACGAGGTCGCCGGTCCGGTACATGCGTTCGCCGGGTGCCCCGTAGGGATTGGCGACGAACCGTTCCGCGGTCAGGTCCGGCCGGCCGACATATCCGAGCGCCAATTGTGTTCCGGCCAGGTACAACTCGCCCTCCGCGCCGGCCGGAACCCAGTTCAGGGCGCTGTCGAGGATCAGCAGGTCGGTGTCGGCGATGGGCGCGCCGATCGGCACCGAGTCGACGTCGGCATCGGTGACCTCGTGATGGGTCACGTCGACGGCCGCCTCGGTGGGCCCGTACAGGTTGTGGACCGCGACCCCGGGCAGCAGTTCCCGTACCAGTACCGCGATACGCGCCGGCAGCGCTTCACCGGATGCGAACAGGTACCGAAGAGAGGTGAGCGAATCGAGCTCGGCCTCGGCGACGAACACCGCGAGCATGGACGGCACGAAATGCGCGACGGTGACCCCGCGGTCGCGCATGAGATCCGCCAGGTAGCGCGGGTCCCGGTGCCCCTCGGGCACGGCGACGAGAAGACGCGCGCCGGCCTGCAACGGCCAGAACAACTCCCACACGGACACGTCGAAGGTGACCGGAGTCTTGTGCAGCACCACGTCCGCAGGTCCCAGCCGGTACTGCTCCTGGCGCCAGCGCAGGTTGGTGACGATCGCCTCGTGGGTCACCGCCACGCCCTTGGGCCGGCCGGTGGATCCGGAGGTGAAGATGACGTAGGCGGTGTCGGCGGCGTGCAGGGGACGACGGCGGTCGGCATCGGTGAGCGGGTCCGCCGATTCCGATCCGAGGTCGAGGGCCGTCACGTCGAGCACCTCGATCCCGTCTGCGGGCACCGGCGCAGCGGTCTCGGTGAGCAGGACTGCGGGCTCGGCGACCTCGAGGATGTAGGCCAGTCGCTCGGCGGGGTGGTCCGGGTCGAGCGGCACGTACGCACCGCCTGCCTCGAGCACCGCGTACACGGCCACGAGCAGATCGAAGGACCGGCGCAGGGCGACGGCGACGGTGAGACCCGGCCCGACACCGGACTCGACGAGGCGGCGGGCCAGCCGCCGGGACCGGTCCGCCAGCTCGGCGTAGGTGTACTCGGCGCCGTCGAACTCGACGGCCACGGCGTCGGGAGTGGCGGCGGCCTGCGCGGCGAAGGCGGCGGGCAGGGTGTCCGGTCGCGCCGGCTCCGGCGACGCCTGCTCCTCCCCCGCGAACGCGGCGAGGTCCTCGGACAGTTCGGCCAGAGCGACGGCGACCTCGTCCGGACCACTCCCGGCGAGCCCGGGCAGCAGTCCGGTGAGCACGACGGGAACGAGTGCGTCGGGTCCGATCGCGTCGCCCATGGCGGCGCCGAGCGCGGCCAGTTCCTCGTTGAGGCCGGCGTAGGTGACGACGGCACCGTCGCGCACCAGAGCGACCCGTTCGGGGTCACGCGAGACGACATTCGCGATCAGTCGCGGCAGATTCTCGAGTTCCGACCGTCCGGAATCCTCGACATCCCGCATCCCGTATTCCACCTTTCCCCACATCGCTGTGCGCAGGCGGAGTCGCCGTCGACACCCTCCCGCGACCGCCCGAGCGCGAGCCGGGAGGTCTCGCAGCATGGTCGTCGCACGGAATCGTCGGGCCCTTCACACCGCCGGAGACCGCGCTGACGATCGCCAAACATACAGGCTGTTTTGTGTCCACGGAACAGGTTGTCCGGACATTCCCGGCGCAGCCCCCGGGTCCGGTACCCCGGGGGCCCGTTGCGCGGAACGCCCTGCTAAGGTCGCGTTCGTCCGACACGGGGTGCTCCGCGCGCGCGGGGCTGAGATCACACCCGTAGAACCTGCATCAGGTAATGCTGACGAAGGGATGTCCCGGCATGTCTGTGCCTGTCGACGTTTCGCCTCTTGTTTCCACCGACCGCTTCACCGATCGGATGTGGCAGCACACCGAGACGCTGCGCCGGTCGATCGACGACCTCGAATTCCTCCACCGCCTGGGCGACGGAACGCTGCCGCTCGACGCCTTCCGCTTCTACATCGAGCAGGACGCGCTGTACCTCGCCGGGTACGCCAAGGCCCTCGCGCTGTTGTCCGCCAAGTCCCCGGATCCGGCAACCGCCGCGTTCTGGGCGACCAGTGCCGCCACGGCGGCCACCGAGGAGTCGGCGCTGCACAAGAGCCTGCTCACCGGCGGGGTTCTGCCGCCCGGTGAGGCCGCGCCCGCCCACTCCCCCGCCTGCCTCGGGTACGTCTCCTATCTCACGGCGACCGTCGCCACCGAGCCGTACGCGGTCGGTGCCGCGGCCGTGCTGCCGTGTTTCTGGATCTACGCCGAAGTGGGCCGCGACCTCGCCGCCCGCGCCTCCGGGGTCCTCGCCACCGACCCGCAGCACCCGTACGCGCAGTGGGTGACCACCTACGACGCCCCCGAATTCCACGCCGCGGTCGCGACCGCCCGCGAACTGGTCGACGCCGCGGCGGTCGCCGCCACCGACGCCGACCGTGCCGCGATGCTCGACGCGTTCACCGTCGCGACCCGCTACGAGCTGATGTTCTGGGACACCGCGCTGCACCGGCAGGAATGGCCGGAATCGTGACTCTCCGCCGCCTCACCGCCCTGCTGGTCGCGATCGTCGCGATCGCCCTGGTCCCCGCCTGTTCCTCGTCCGAATCGGACGACACGATCCGCTTCGCACTGGACTGGACGCCGAACACCAACCACACCGGCCTGTACGTGGCGATGCAGGAGGGTTTGTTCGACGAGGCCGGTCTCGACGTGGAGATCCTGCCGTACAACAACACGACCCCGGATACCCTCGTCGACGCGGGCAACGCCGAGTTCGGCATCTCCACCCAGGGGATGACGACCTTCGCCCGCGCCGCCGGATCGCACACCGTCTCGGTGCTCGCCCCGCTGCAGCACTGGGCGACCGGCATCGCCGTCAAGGCGGACCGCGCCGATCTCGCGCGGCCGAGAGACCTCGACGGTCACATCTACGCCGGGTTCGGCGATCCCGGCGACGAGGAGACGCTGCGTCAGGTCATCCGCAACGACGGTGGCCGCGGCGAGTTCACGTCCGTCATCCTCGGCACGTCCGCGTACGAGGCGGTGTACTCGGGAACCGCGGACTTCACCGCGTCCTATCTCGCGTGGGAGGGCATCGAGGCCGAACATCGCGGCCTGCCGATGCGCTACTTCTCGTACACCGACTACGGGTTCCCCGACGCCTACGCCATCGTGATCAGCGGCAACGAGGACTGGCTGGCCGAACATCCGGAGCAGGCACGCGCGTTCGTGCAGGCCGTTCAGCGCGGCTACGAGATCGCCGCCGAGGATCCCGATCGCGCCGCCCGGGACCTCATCGACGCCAACCCGGGGGCCTTCGAGGACGAAGCGCTCGTCTTCGAGAGCCAGCGCATGCTCTCGGCGGACCAGCTGCGCGACGAGAACGGGAACGTGGGCACCCAGACCCTCGACCGCTGGACCGGCTACTCGCGGTTCCTGTACGAGAAGGGTCTGCTCGCCGGACCCGACGGCCGGCCGCTGACCGAGGAGCCGGACTGGTCCACCTACTTCACCGATGACTACCTCACGTCCTGACCCGTCGTCACCGCGCTGGGTCCGCATCGCCGCCCCCGCCGCGGTGGTCGTGCTCGCGCTCGTCGCGCTCTGGCAGCTGTACGTGACGGTCTCCGGGATCCGTCCGCAGGTGCTGCCCTCCCCCGCCCGGGTGCTCGGGCAGGGGTGGGCGCACCGCGACGACCTGGCCGCCCACACGTGGTCGACGTTGCAGGTGACGATCATCGGGTTCGCGGTGTCCCTCGTGGTCGCGTGGGCCCTGGCGATCGTCGTGGACTTCTCGCCGTGGCTGCGCCGCGCGCTGGTGCCACTGTTCGTGGTGTCGCAGACCCTGCCGATCATCGCGATCGCCCCGCTGATGATCATCTGGTTCGGTTTCGGGTTGCTGCCGAAGGTCCTGGTGATCGCGCTGGCGACGTTCTTCCCCATGGCGATCGGGCTGATCGAGGGGTTCGCCGCCGCGGACCGGGAGGCCGGGGCGTTGCTGCGCAGCATGGGCGCGTCCCGCGGCCAAGTGTTCCGGTACGTGCGCCTGCCGTCGGCGCTGCCGCGGTTCTTCACGGCGCTGCGCATCGGCATCACCTACGCGGTGGTCGGCGCGGTGTTCGCCGAGTACGTGGGGGCCACGTCGGGGCTGGGCATCTACATGAGCACCCAGAAGAACTCGTTCCGCACCGATCTGGTGCTCGCCGCGGTGCTCGTCACCGCCGCCCTGTCACTGGCGCTGTATCTGCTCACCTACCTGGTCGAGCGGATCGTCGCGCCCTGGGCCCTGTCCACGGGGAGCCGCAGATGACCGCCGTGACCGTCTCCGCGGTGCACCGTTCCTTCGCGGACCGCGCGGTGCTCGACGGCATCGACTTCGACGTCGCCGGGGGCGAGTTCGTGTCGGTGATCGGACCGAGCGGCTCCGGCAAGTCCACGCTGTTCGGGCTGATCGCCGGCCTCGACACCCCCGACACCGGCACCGTCACCGTCGGCGGCGCACCGGCCGCGCCCGGCCGGGCCGCGTTGATGCCGCAGAAGGACCTGCTGTTCCCGTGGCGCAGCGTCGTCGACAACTGCGCGCTCGGCCTCGAGGTCCAGGGGATCCCGCGCGCCGAAGCCCGGGCGCGTGCCGCGAAGCTGTTCCCCGCGTTCGGGCTGGCCGGGTTCGAGAATGCGCGTCCGGGGGAACTGTCCGGCGGGATGCGCCAACGGGCGGCGCTGGCACGCACGGTCGTGCAGGGCCGCGACGTCGTGCTCCTCGACGAGCCGTTCGGCGCGCTGGATTCGCTGACCCGCACCGACATGCAGCTGTGGTTGCAGGACGTGTGGATGCGGGACCGCTGGACCGTGCTGATGATCACGCACGACGTGCGCGAGGCGGTGTTGCTGTCCGATCGGGTGCTCGTGCTCTCCCCGCGCCCGGCGCGGATCCGGCACGAGGTGCGGGTCCCGCTGCCGCGGCCGCGCACGCTCGAGACCCTCACCGACCCGGAATTCGTGGCGCTGGAACGCGAACTCGTCGACATCCTCCACACGAAGTGAAGGTCACGACGCAACCTTCGGCCGACCGATGAACCGGCTCGAACGAATACCGAAGTGCGCCGGTCGGACTCTTCCCCTCGCGAGGAATCAACGATGCCTGACAAGGAACGGACGGAGAACGACCACATCGTCCGCAGGCGCGAAAGTGACTGCGTCGATTCCCGATTCCGCGAAGGTGACCCGGATTTCGCGAGCATGAGGTGCTTCGTCTTGTTGTCGCTCGACAGTCGTTTCGACCAGATAGCTGCGCCGGTACATTCGCCCCGCCTGCTCCCCAGGTGTCCACCTCGACGAGGATCGGCCCCTCGCTGGCGAACCCCGGCAGGTCTGCCGCTTTGATGGACGCGGTTACGATGCTGGTGGGCGCCTGCTGGATGGCAGAAGACATGGCGGCCGTCCTTCCCTTCGGTCGAGGGCGTGACACTGCACCACGCTCGGTGGCTGTCACAGCGACTCTACTCGCGGACGATGCGGTAGACCTGCACTCGGTGTCACGGTCGTGGATCGGCGAGCCGACAGGGCGCACGTCGCGCTCGTCAACTCGGTGAGCGCGCGGAATGCGGTCCCCGTCGATGGTTGCGGTGGTGTTCCTCGACCCTCGACCTGATCCACCCATTTCTGTTGTGCCTCAGCCATCTTCGCAACATGGCTGCGGGCAGCGGACCGTGTCCGGGACGGCTGCAACGACCGACTTCCGGATTCAGCTCGCCGCAGGGGCCGGGCTGTCGGGGTGAGGCAGTGTGGCGACGAGGCCGGCGATCAGAATGTCGAGGCCGCGTTCGAGTTCCGCAGCACCGTCGTACGACGCCAGTACGGGTGCGAGGCTGCGCAGGAGCGGGAACTCGCCGATCGGCAGGCGATGCAGGCCCAGGCGCAGCAGGTCTTCGTGCTCGTCGGGTCGTTCGACGAGTTCCTGGAGTTCGTTCAGGACGTGACCGTAGAGGAAGCCGAAGAGCGCCCGGTAGACGTGCAGGGCGTCGGTCGCCGTGAAACCGGCCCGGGTGAGCAGGGTGAGGATGTCTTCGAGCGGACGCAGTGTTCCCCGGGGCCGCAATCCGAGGGGCGTCTCGAGGGGCCGGGTGACCAGCAGTGGGACCACGTGGGGATGCTCGAGCGCCAACCGGCGGAAGTTCCGGGCGACCTCCCGGAGTTGGCTTGTCCAATCTCCCTCGTCGGTGCCGACCCGGAGTTGTTCGAGAACGCTCTCGGCGACGGCGTCGAGGAGAGCGGCTTTGTTCGGGGCGTGACGGTAGAGGGTCATCGGGTCACGGCCGAGGACCTTGCCCAGCCGGCGCATGGACAACGCATCGACGCCGTCGCGGTCGACGATCTCGAGTGCCGCAGCGACGATTCGCTGCTGGGTGATCGGGCTACGTTCCGGGCCTGGATCACCGCCTGAGCTGCGCGGGGGACGAGCGGGAGATTCGGCCATCGGAACCCTTCCTTCACTCACTGTCCTCCACCGTAGACCTCTGCCGTAGACCTTGTGTGTAGGTCTACAGTGTTGACACCTCGGCGGCGGCGGCGTTGACTGGTCCTACAACGTGGACCTCGGGCAGCGGTCACGATCATCGTCTTCGGGAACGTCCTTCCCGCCGGTCGCTCTCGCCGCCCCGCACCCGGGGTTTCCGGGTGAGGTCGGAACCTGGAGCACACCATGGCCATCTCCGACATCAAGGAGTACGCCCACCTCGCCGCCGAGGACGTCGAGTCGCTCAGCGACGAGCTGACCGGCATCCGCCGCAGTGTCATCGAGTCGCTCGGCGCCGCCGACGCCGCCTACATCCGCCGCACCATCGCCTTCCAGCGGATACTGGATGCCGCTGCGCGGCTGGTGATCCACGGCAGCAGGAGCCTGCCGGGCTGGATCCTCGGGACGGCAGCGCTCGGCGTGGCCAAGAGCGTCGAGAACATGGAGATCGGCCACAACGTCTCCCACGGCCAGTGGGACTGGATGAACGACCCGGAAATCCACTCCAGCACCTGGGAATGGGACATGGCAGGCCCCTCGTCGCAGTGGCGCTACTCCCACAACTACCGCCACCACGTGTTCAGCAACGTCGTCGGACTGGACGACGACCTCGGCTACGACGTCTTCCGCATCACCCGCGACCAGCCGTGGAAGCCCGTACATCTCCTGCAGCCGCTGCAGAACCTGTTGCTGGCAGCCACGTTCGAATGGGGCATCGCTCTGCACGACGTACACGCCGAACAGAACCTTGCCGGTGCCGGGAAATCCGACCGCTTTCGAGTGCTGATCCGGAAGGTCGCCCGCCAGACGGGCAAGGACTACCTGCTCTTTCCCGCCCTCACCGGACGCCGCTGGCGGCGAACACTGACGGCGAACCTGACCGCGAATCTGCTGCGGAACGTGTGGGCGTACGTGGTGATCTTCTGCGGGCACTTCCCCGACGGCGCCGAGAAGTTCACCCTCGCCGAATTCGAGAACGAGACGAAGGCCGAATGGTATCTGCGGCAGATGCTCGGCACGGCCAACTTTCGGGCCGGCCCGGTGATGGCATTCCTGAGCGGCAATCTCTGCTACCAGATCGAGCACCACCTCTTCCCCGATATCCCGAGCAACCGCTATGCGGAAATCTCCACCAAGGTGAAAGCACTGTGCGACAAGTACGACCTGCCCTACACCACCGGCCCCCTTGCACGGCAGTACCTGCTGACGTTGCGCACCATCCACAAGCTCGCACTGCCCGACCGATTCCTGCGAGCGACCGCCGACGATGCCCCGGAGACGGCCTCCGAACTGAAGTTCCGCGCCTCGTGTGAGACCGGCGTCGAGTTTCCGGCTTCCCGCACCGGGCTGCGGACAGCCCTGCGAAACCTGTCCGGGCATCGTCGCACCTGCTGACGGAGAACTCCCCTCCTCGGGCAGCTCGCCGGCGTAGTACCTTGCCGTCGACGACCGCTCGTTCGGCAGGTCGCGATACTCCCGTCGGGCCGCAGGAACTCTTCGACCCTCCGGCCTCCCGTCACGACAATTGCAGTGCCGCTTCGAGTTCCACGAGCGACTCGTCCAGGTGCACCAGGATCCGCTGCAGGCTCGGAACCGCACGGCGCCCGCCCACGACACCGAAGTCGACGGACTTCTCGGTGTTCGTCACCGTGATGTTCAACGCCAGACCGTCCATGACTATCGAGGTCGGATAGATCCCCTCGAGATGGGATCCCATCCAGTACAACGGATTCCGAGGACCCGGTACGTTGGAGATGACGATGTTGAACGGTGGCGGGGTCAGCCGGACGAACCCGGGAACCGGAGCCAGGCCGAGCGGCGAGATGATGAACCCGGACCACGCGAGCGCCTGCAGTGCGGTCATGTCACCGAACAGCGACTTGCCCTGGCTCATGGAGTCGGAGATCACGGAGAGCCGATCGAGCGGGTCCGCGCGGTCGGTGCCGAGATTGCACAACGTCACCCCGACGCTGTTGCCGCCGTCGCCCGGCCGATCCTTGGGACGCAGCGACACCGGAACCATCGCGATCAGCGGATCATCCGGCAGCGCATCGTGTTCGAGCAGATATGCCCGCAACGCACCGGCGCACATCGCCAGGACCACATCGTTGCCCGATACGTCCGCGGCGCGGCGCACGCGGGCGAGTCGCTCGCGATCCCAGGATTGCGCAGCGAACCGTCGCGCACCTCCGATCGGCACGTTGAACATCGTGCGGGGCGCCTCGTACGGCAGTGCGACCTTGCGCGGACCGACGGCGAGCCGCCCGATCCGCACTGCGGCCGGAACAGCATCGGCGACATCACCGGCCAGCGACCGCGCCGTCCCGAGCAACGCTCCGGCCGTCCCGAGCAACGATCCGGACGGCGCAGCGCCGTCGCTGCCGGCTCGGTCCGGGCGCGGCAGGTGCCACGGGGCGATCGGCTCGGCGAGATCCGGGTCGGGGCTCAGGGTGCGCTGCAGCAACCGCAGCGCCGACACCCCGTCGACCAGCGAATGGTGGATTTTCGAGTACCACGCGAACCGTCCACCCTCGAGCCCTTCGATCAGGTACATCTCCCACAGTGGCCGGTGCCGGTCCAGCAGGGTGCCGTGTAATCGCGAGACGAGGGCGAACAGTTCCCGGAACCGGCCGGGAGCAGGCAGTGCCGAGTGCCGCACGTGGTATTCGAGGTCGACGTCGCGGTCCTCGGACCACCACACGTGCCCGAGCGTCGAAACCGGATCGCCGGGACGTCGGCGGAACAGCGGGTCGATGTCGGTGACGCCGATCATGCGGGCGTACAGATCGGCGACGTAATCCGGTCCGGCATCCGCGGGCGGAGTGAACAACTGGACCGATCCGACGTGCATCGGGTGTTCGCGGGTCTCGGCGAACAGGAATATCGAATCCGTAACGGACATGATTCCCACCTGCGGTGCCCCTTTCGCGAGGATCTCTATCCAGTTACGAACCTGCCGACCATGTTACGTCGGTCGTACCCTCGGGTATCCGGAGTTCAGCAAGCATCCACTGGGGAAGGGGCGAGCGAAAGCAGCGACGAGGAGGCCGCGCATGAACACCGCACTGGCACGTACAGCCCTGTCCACCGCAGCCCTGTCCACCGCAGCCCCGATCGCGCTCGTGAGCACCCCCGTGCTGGTGCGCGAATTCGCCGGGATCAGCACCGCGTCCCGCCTGCTGTCGGCGTCGGTGCGCCGGACCGTTCGCCCCGCCATCGATGCGTGGGCGCTGGCACCGAACCTTCCGTGGCCGACCACCCTCGTCGAGCGGCTCGCGTTTCCGCTCGCCCAGGTGCCCGGCACGCGGCGGTGGCCGGTGAAGCTGCCGACCTGTCCGGCCGAATACCTCACCGGGCCCGGCGTCGACACGGCGGTACCGGGTGGGCAGACCACCATCCTGTATCTGCACGGCGGCGCATTCCTGTGCTGCGGGTTGGGCACCCACCGGCAGATGGTGTCGCGGATCTCCGCGGCCACCGGCGCCCCGGTGCTCAACGTCGGCTACCGGATGCTGCGCGGACACCCGATCCGCCACTCCGTCGAGGACGGGGTCGCCGGGCTGCGATGGCTCCTCGCTCAGGGTGTCCCTATCGAACGCATCGTGATCGCGGGCGATTCCGCGGGGGGATTCCTCTCGTTCGCGGTGGCGCTCGAGTCGCTGCGGCTGGGCCTGGGCCGGCCCGCGGGCATCGTCGCGCTGTCACCGCTGACCGACCTCGATCCGCACGGCAAACTCGACCACCCGAATTCGCGGCACTGCGCGCTGTTTCCGCGCCGGGCCGTTCCCGCCCTGGCCTCCCTCATCGAGCGGGTCGACACGGCCCGCGGCGCCGGCCACGAACCTGTCGGCTCACCCGTCGATGCCGACCTGAGGGGTATGCCGCCCACTCTGATCCAGACCGGTTCGCACGAGATGACATTCGCCGACGCCGAGCTGATGGCGCACCGACTCGGCGCCGCAGGGGTGCCGTGTGAACTGCAGATCTGGGAACGTCAGGTGCACGTGTTCCAGGCCGCATCGGCCGTGGTGCCCGAGGGCGCTCGCGCGGTCGCCGAGATCGGTTCCTTTGTCCGGGCCCTCGACGTGAGCGCCACCCGGAACCAGGCCGGGTGATCCACGCGTTCGGCCACGTGGCCCAACCGCCCGCCGATTGCCGGATGTGACGCGCGTCGTCGAAACACGCGGGACGCGTGTCGAATCCACGTGCACCGGCTGTCCGCTCTGTACTGTTCGTCTCGGCAACCGCCGCGAGCGGACGCCGACCGTGTTACATCGATCCGAAAGGGACAGCGGTGAGCTCTCTCAACGCAGGCCAGAGCCTCGGCGTCGGCCAGGAACTCAAGTCCGACAACGGTGCCTACACCCTCACGCTTCAGCAGGACGGCAACCTCGTGCTGAACGAAGGCGGCAAGGCCGTCTGGGCAGCCATGACGAACGGCTCCGGCGCGGTGCGCGCGGATGTTCAGGAGGACGGCAACTTCGTCGTCTACAAGGAGAACAACGAGCCGGTGTGGGCGTCGCAGACCAGCGGCAACTCCGGTGTGCGCCTGACGGTGCAGGACGACCGCAATGTCGTGCTGTACGCCGGTGATCGCGCCATCTGGGCCACCGACACCGCGATCGCGCAGGCCGAGGC
>NZ_JADZGH010000109.1:48219-55554 GCF_015865005.1 Rhodococcus sp. CX | reverse complement strand
CCCCCGGGTAACTACCCGCCCCCGCCGGGGAACTTCTCGTCGCAGTCTCCCGGCTACTCCCCCGTCCCGACGCAGCTGAGCGTGGGCGACGCGATCTCGTACGGATGGTCGAAGTTCAGCGCGAACGCCGGGGTGTGGATCGGTTTCATGATCGTGGCCCTCGTCATCCAGGGTGTGATCAACCTCATCTTCGGCGGTTTCAACACCGACGGTGACTTCACGCTGTGGCGCGCGATCGGCACGATCGTGAGCGCGATCGTCGGTTACCTCATCCAGGCCGCGTACGTCCGCGGTGCGCTGCACGAGATCGACGGCAACAAGCCTGCGTTCGGCTCGTTCTTCCAGTTCACCAACGTCGCCGCGGTGATCATCGCGGGCGTGCTCGTCGGCCTCGCGACGGTCATCGGGTTCGTGCTCCTGATCATTCCCGGCCTGATCGTCATGTTCCTGACCTGGTGGACGCTGCCGTTCGTCATCGACAAGAACCAGGATGCGATCACCGCGATCAAGTCCAGCATCCAAGCGATCTCCTCCAACGTGGGGACCTTGCTGTTGCTTGCGCTGGCCGTGGTGGGACTCAACATCGTCGGCGCACTGCTGTGCGGGCTGGGTCTGTTCGTCAGTGTTCCCGTGACGCTCATCGCCTCGACCTATGCGTACCGAGTGACCATTGGGGGTCCTGTGGCACCCTGATCGGGCAGCGTGCGGACATTTCGACCATATCGACGAGTGCTGCACGGGCGATGTACCGTGCAGCATCCGCACGCCCGACGACAAGGGAGAGACATGACCACCGGGGGATATCCGCCTCAGTCCGATCCACACAGTTCGGGGGCATACCCCGCACCTCAGTACGGCGGACCGCAGGCATCCGGGCAACCGGCCGACTACACCACGCACTTCCCGAACCCGATCACCTCGGGCTACGAGCCGCCCCAGCAGAATCCCCCGCAGTACGGTGCACCGGTCGGTGGCCCGCAGTACGGCGCCCCGCAGTACGGCGGTCAGCAGTACGGCGGTCAGCAGTACGGTGGCCAGACCTCGACGCCGCAGTACACCGCCCCGCCCGCCGGCCCCCAGTACGGTGCGCCGCAGTACGGCGACCAGCAGGCCCCGCAGTTCGGTAACCAGCAGTACGGCAACCAGCAGTACGGTGCCCCGCAGCAGCCCGGCCAGCAGTACGGCGCCCCCCAGTTCGGCGCTCCGCAGTTCGGCGCACCGCAGCCTGCCTCCGGCCCGGGTGCCGGTCAGCCGGGCGAGCTGCTCCCGCGACTGGGCGCGCGCGTCATCGACGCACTGATCGTGGGTGTCCCGTTCGCGATCCTCACCGCGATCGTCGCCATCGCCGACGTCTTCTTCCTGACCGCGGTGGTCGGCCTGCTCTCCGGCGTCGCGATGCTCGGCTACGCGACGTACTTCGAGTCCACGAAGGGCGCGACGGTGGGCAAGAAGGTGCTCGGCCTGTCGGTGACCGGCCCGAACGGCGGGCTCCCCACGCTCGAAGAGGCCGCGAAGCGCAACGCCTACCTGGGACTGCAGGCGCTGACCTGGATTCCGATCCTCGGCTGGCTGTTCAACATCGCTTCGCTCGCCGCGTACATCGGCGTCGCAGTCACCATCGAGCAGAGCCCGACCAAGCAGGGCTTCCACGACAAGTTCGCGGGCGGCACGCAGGTCGTCAAGTCCTGATCCGTCCCACCCCGACCGCGGGCCCCGTCCACTCCGACGGGGCCCGCGGCGTTTTGTCCGTACTTCGCGTTGTCGCGCCGCGAGTGCTTGGATGGCCGGGTGACAGAGCATGCATCGACCCCGAAGAATCCCGCCACCGGCCCGGTCGCCACAACCGATCATGCGGCGTTCGCGCACGTGGCGCGCAGCTACTACCCGGGGATCGTCGCATTGTTCACGACGGTGCTCATCATCTCCAACATCTGCGCGACGAAGGGCGTCGCATTCTTCGGCGACGCCGACGTCGCGGTCGGCTCACTGCAGATCCTGCCGATCCTGACCGACGGCGGTTTCTTCCTGTTCCCGCTCGCCTACATCCTGGGCGACGTCCTGAGCGAGGTGTACGGGTTCGCGGCGACCCGGCGCGCGGTGCTGTTCGGGTTCGGCGCGGTCGCCCTGGCCGCCCTGTGCTTCTGGATCACCGGCCTGCTGCCGCCCGCCGACTTCTACGAGAACCAGGAGGCGTTCGACGCGGTCCTCGGGGTCGTCCCGCGCATCCTGCTCGCCGGTCTCTCCGGTTACCTCGTCGGCCAGTTGCTGAACTCGTACGTGCTGGTGCGGATCAAGGAGCGCACGAAGGAGAAGTACCTGTGGGCCCGGCTGATCGGGTCCACGGTGGTCGGCGAGTTCGCCGACACGCTGATCTTCTGCGCGATCGCCGCGGGTGCGATCGGTATCTCGACGTGGACGGACTTCACCAACTACGTGATCGTCGGATTCCTGTGGAAGACGCTCGTGGAGATCGTCGTCATGCCGATCACGTACCGCGTGATCGCGCACGTGAAGAAACACGAACCGACCTATTCGGCGGTCTGACTACCGGCGGGCACCCGCGTAGAACCGGCCGAGGGTGTCCGCCTTGTACTCGGCGAAATAACCACCCTCGATCGACGCGCGGATCTCGTCGACGAGCCGCACGGTGAACCGCTCGTTGTGGATCGTGCACAACGTCGACGCCAGCATCTCCTTCGCCTTGAACAGGTGATGGATGTAGGCGCGCGTGTAGTTCGCGCACGTGTAGCAGTCGCAGTTCTCGTCGATGGGCGTGAAGTCCCGCCGGAAGCGGCTGGTGTTGATGTTGAACCGGCCGTCCGGATGGTAGATGGCCGCGTTGCGGGCGACCCGGGACGGATTCACGCAGTCGAAGGTGTCGGCTCCGTGTTCGATCGCGACGAACATGTCGTCGGGTTCGCTGATGCCGAGCATGTGGCGGGGTTTGTGGGCGGGCAGTTCCTCGGTGCACCAGCGCACGATCGTGCCGAGGTTCTGCTTCTCGAGCGCCCCGCCGATGCCGTATCCGTCGAATCCGCGCCCGGACTCGCCGACGATCGATTCGAGGCCGCGGCACGCCTGCCGCCGCAGATCCTCGTACTGCGCCCCCTGCACCACACCGAACAACGCCTGGTACGGACGGTGAGCGCGTTCGGCGGTGAGCTTCTCGTGCTCGGAGATGCAGCGCACCGCCCACGCCTGCGTCCGCGCGAGCGACTCCTCCTGGTAGCGCCGCGTGTTCATCAGAGTGGTCAGCTCGTCGAACGCGAACATGATGTCGGCGCCGAGCTGATGCTGGATCCGCATCGAGACCTCGGGGGTGAACCGGTGCCGGGAGCCGTCGAGGTGCGACTTGAAGGTGACGCCGTCGTCGTCGACGTGCGCGAGCCGTTCCTTGCCCTTGGCGATGACGTCGTCGGACTGCACGCCGACCGCCTCCATCGCCAGCACCTTCTTGAATCCGACGCCGAGGGACATCACCTGGAATCCGCCGCTGTCGGTGAACGTCGGGCCGTCCCAGTTCATGAACTTGCCGAGCCCGCCGGCCTCGTCGACGATCTCCGGTCCCGGCTGCAGGTACAGGTGATACGCGTTGGCGAGCAGGGCCTGCGCGCCGAGATCCTTCATCGACTCGGGCAGCACCGCCTTGACCGTCGCCTTGGTGCCGACACCGACGAACGCCGGCGTGCGGATGTCGCCGTGCGGGGTGTGGATGGTGCCGGTGCGGCCCAGACCGTTGTCCAGCCGGGCGCCGACGGTGAAGAACGGGTCGGGCGGAATCGGCACTGCGGAGTCGGTACTGCGTGGGGCGTTCACCCGACGATTGTGCCAGTCACCGGACACCGACCGGCCGGAGGTCCCCGGCCCTGCGCCGGCGCGCCACGCCTCTCGCCACCGCTTTGCCGACCTCGTCGACCCACAGGACGACCGAACCCACCGCGACGGCCAGCGCCCACTGCGGCAGGGTCAGCGACGTGGTGTCGAAGAATCCCTGCAGCACCCCGGCCTGCACCACGCAGACCTGCAGCACGATCACGGCGGCGATCGCGATCCACACGCTGTGGTTGGTGAACGTCTGCAGCGAGAAGACCGATCCCAGGTTCGACCGCACGTTGAACAGGTTGAACACCTGGAAGAACACGAACGTCGTGAACGCCAGGGTCGTCGCGAACAGCGGGTCACCGGCGCTGTCCGGGAAGAGATCGGGCGCGAAGTACAGCACCGCGATCGTGCCGGCGGCCATCACGACACCCAGCCCCAGGATCCGCCGGACCCGGGCCGCGTTCAGCAGTGCCTCGTGGGCCGCTCGCGGCGGGCGTTTCATCGTGCCCGGCTCGGCCGGGTCGACGCCGAGCGACAGGGCCGGCGGCCCGTCCATGATGATGTTCACCCACAGGATCTGCAGCGCGGTGAACGGCGCGCCCCCGGCCAGGCCCAGCGCCCCGGCCGCGAGGAAGATCAGCACGAACCCCCACGCGGTGGTGAGCTGGAACTTCACGAACTTGACGATGTTGTCGTAGATCCCCCGGCCCTCGGCGACCGCGGCGACGATGGTCGCGAAGTTGTCGTCCGTGAGGATCATGTTCGCGGCGCCCTTGGACACGTCGGTACCGGTGATCCCCATGGCCACGCCGATGTCGGCCTGCTCGAGGGCGGGCGCGTCGTTCACACCGTCGCCGGTCATCGCGACGATCTCCCCGCGGGCCTGCAGGGCCTTGACCACCCGGATCTTGTGCTCGGGCGCCACCCGGGCCAGCACCCCGAACTCCGGCGCGCGGTCCTGCAGGGCGGCGTCGTCGAGCCGGTCGAGATCCGCTCCGCTCGCGGCGCTGCCGGGGATGCCCAGCTGCCGCGCGATCGCCGTGGCCGTCACCAGGTGGTCGCCGGTGATCATGTGCACGACGATTCCGGCGCCGTGCGCGACCTCGATGGCGTGCTTGGCCTCCGGTCGCGGCGGATCGACGATCCCGACGACCGCGTACACGGTCAGTTCGTCCACGCACCGTTGCAGGGCGTCGGCGTCGCCGCGGGGCACCGCGTCCAGGTCGCGGCCCGCGATCATGAGGGTGCGCAGGCCCTCGCCGGCGAGGTCGTCGATCGCGGCCCTGATCCGGTGGTGGTCGGCCTCGTCGAGCGGCACCGGGCCGCCGGCGCCGAGCATCGTCGTGGCCCGGTCGAGCAGCACACCGGGCGCGCCCTTCACGAAGACGCGGTAGCCGCCCTCGGGAACCGAGTGGAAGGTGGCCATGTACTTGTAGGCCGAGTCGAACGGCACCTCAGCGAGCCGCGGCAACGCAGTCCGCGCCCCGTCGACGTCGATGCCACCCTTTTCCGCCAGCACGACCAGCGCGCCCTCGGTGGGATCGCCGACCAGGACGCCGTCGTGGACGGCCGCGTCGTTGCACAGCGCCATGCCCAGCAGCGCGGCCGTCATGTCCGGTGCGGGCAGGCCGTCGCCGACGAGGATCTTGCCGTCGGTGCCGTAGCCGCTCCCGGTCACCCGGAAACTGCGGCCGCGCACGAGCAACCGCTGCACCGTCATCTCGTTGAGGGTCAGCGTGCCCGTCTTGTCGGTGGCGATGTGGGTGGTGCTGCCGAGGGTCTCCACCGCGGACAGTTGCTTGACGATCGCGCCGCGCGCGGCGAGCCGGGACGCACCCATGGCGAGGGTGAAGGCGACCACGGCGGTCAGGCCTTCGGGGATCGTGGCGACCGCGAGGGAGACGGCGGTCAGGAGCAGATCCGACCAGGACTGGCCCCGCAGCAGGCCCAGCACGAAGACGAGGGTGACGGTGACCAGCGCGACGATCGTCAGCGTTCCGGCGAGCTGGCCGATGCGGCGTTGCAGCGGGGTCTGTTCCACCCCGGCGGTGCCGAGGAGGGTGGCGATCGCCCCCATCTCGGTGTGCATGCCGGTGGCGGTGACGATCATCTCGGCACGCCCGCGGGTGACCTGCGTGTTCATGAACAGCATGTCGGTGCGGTCCCCGAGGGGCGCGGCCGGGTCGGCGACGGGGTCGATCTCCTTGTCGACGGGATGCGATTCCCCGGTGAGCGCGGCCTCGGCGACCTGCACGCGCACGGCGGTGACGAGCCGTCCGTCTGCGGGGACGGTGTCGCCGGCCTCGAGCAGCACGACGTCCCCGGGGACCAGGTCGGCGCGCGGCAGGTCGGCTTCCCGTCCGCCGCGGCGGACCTGCGCAGTCGAGACGGACATCTGCCGCAGTGCCTGCAGGCTGTTCTCGGCGCGGGCCTCCTGCACGTAGTTGAGGACCGTGTTCAACGCGATGACCGCGAAGATCACGACCGGGGTTTCCCATTCGCGGGAGACGGTCGCGCTGACCACCGCGGCGATCACCAGCACGAGGGTCATCCGGTCGGCGAGCAGCGCGGCCACCTTGCGCCACACCGGAACACGCGGCGCCTCGTCGAGCAGATTGGGTCCGTGTTCGGTCTTGCGCCGTTCGACCTCGACGGCGGACAGTCCTGTCGCCGGGTCGACCCCGAGCGCGGCGGCGACCTCGACGGGCGCCCGGCTGTGCCACGGCGATTCGACGACGTCGGTCATGGGCTCCCACGCTATCGGTGGATCGCCCGGCGTGCCCGGCGTTCCACTGCACGGCCGCGCTGTTCGTGATGTGCTGGACGGGCAGGTACATCGTCGAAGGATCGGAGGAGCCATGAGCGAGCCGTCGGATGCGGACGCGGTCACCGTTCTGGAGGAAGACGAGTGCTGGGAGCTGCTGCGAACCGAGAAGGTGGGCCGGCTCGTGGTGACCGCAGACGGCCGTCCGGACATCTTTCCGGTGAACTATGTCGTCGGTGACCGGAAGGTGTACTTCCGGTCCGGGGAAGGCAGCAAACTGTCGGAGCTGGCGGTGCACGCGGAGGTCGCGTTCGAGGCCGATGTCGTCGGCGATCGCACCGCCTGGAGCGTCGTCGTGCACGGTCGAGCACGAATCCTCACGCATTTCAACGAGATTCAGGCGGTGGAGGAACTCGGTCCGACGCCCTGGGTGTCGACACCGAAGTACAACTTCGTGGAGATCACCGCGACCGAGATCACAGGTCGTCGTTTCGCGCTCGTCGAGCACTGACCGGTGACCGAACCCGGGCAGCACCGCCTGCTCATGCGGTGCATGCTCCTCTCGGTCGCGACCGCCCTGACCACGATGGCGCTCAAGGCCGGGGCGGCGTGGATCACCGGGTCGGTGGGCCTGCTGTCCGACGCGCTCGAGTCGGGCGTCAACCTGGTGGCCGCGGTGGTGGGGGTCTTCGCGTTGCGGGCCGCGGCGAAACCCCCGGACGAGAATCACGATTTCGGGCACGGCAAGG
>NZ_JADZGH010000109.1:41037-48047 GCF_015865005.1 Rhodococcus sp. CX | reverse complement strand
GCTGGGGCTGGGCCTGTTCCTGTCGGCGGGATCGTCGGTTCTCAATCTCGCGGTCGGGCTCCTGCTGCTGAGGGTCGGGCGGCAGCATCGTTCGATCACGCTGATCGCCGACGGCAAGCACCTGCTCACCGACGTATGGACGTCGGTGGGGGTTCTCGTCGGTATCGGCCTGGTCGCCCTGTTCGGCTGGTACGTCCTCGATCCGATCGTGGCGTTGCTCGTCGGCCTGAACATCCTGCGTATCGGCTACGGCCTGGTGCGCGAATCCGTTGTCGGATTGCTCGACGCGGCGCTGCCCGCCGACGACGTCGCGCAGGTGCAGCAGGTGCTCGATCGATACCGCGACGAGTCGGTGACGATCCTGCCGCCCCGCACCCGGGCCTCGGGCCGGCAGCGTTTCGTGTATCTCACGGTGCGCGTGCCCGGCGACTGGACGGTGCGGGCGGGACACGATCTGCTCGACCGGGTCGAGGACGATGTGCGCTCGGCCCTGCCGGGAACCACGGTGTTCACCCACCTGGAACCCATCGGCAAGGTCGCGCGGCGTCGCTGAACCTGCAGGTCAGTTCCCGACCGCGAGACCCACGCCCAGGCTCACCATGAGCACCGCGACGGCGCCGTCGAGGATCCGCCAGGCGCCGGGTCGCGCGAACCACGCCCGCAGATACCGCGCGCCGTAGCCGAGCGCACCGAACCACACGATGCTCGCGGCGACGGCGCCGGCACCGAACCACCACTTGCCCGGGTTGCCGTGGGTGTTGGCGACCGATCCGAGCATGAGGACGGTGTCGAGGTAGACGTGCGGATTGAGCCATGTCAGCGCGAGACAGGTCGCGAGCGCGGCACCGACGGTGATCGCCCCGCCCGGGGCCGCGCTCAACGCGGACGGTCGCAGGGCGCGCCGGGCCGCGAGCAGACCGTACGAGACGAGGAAGATCACACCGCCCCAACGAATCACTTCGAGCGCGCCGGGGGCTCGATCGAGGACGGTCGCGATCCCGGCGATACCGGCGGCGATGAGCACCGCGTCGGACAGGGCACACACGACGATCACCGGCAGCACGTGCCGGCGCGCGATGGCCAGGCGCAGGACGAACGCGTTCTGCGCTCCGATCGCGACGATCAGCGAGAGTCCGGTGAGGAAACCGGCGAGGACGAGGTTCACGACGACCACGTTAGGAAAGGTCACGAGATAAGAACAGTTGATTTTCCTTAAGGAACATTAGAGTTTCTTCATATGGATCTGGACTTCGCTCAACTACGCACGTTCGCCGCGGTGCTGGACGAGGGCACCTTCGACGGCGCCGCCGCGGTCCTGCGGATCACCCCGTCCGCCGTGAGCCAGCGCATCAAGGCCCTCGAACAGCAGGTCGGGCAGGTGCTGGTGCGCCGGACCCGACCGGTGACCGCGACCGGGCCCGGGGAGGCGATCATGCGGCTGGCCCGCCAGGTGGCCCGGCTCGAGCAGGACACCGCGGAGGCGCTCGGCCTCACCGCGAGCGCGGACAACTACGTGACCGTCCCGCTCGTGGTCAACGCCGACTCGATGTCCACCTGGATGCTGCGGGCGCTGGCCCGGATGCCGCAGCACCACCGCGCGCTGTTCGAACTGCTGCGCGAGGACGAGTTCCATTCCACCTCGCTACTGCGGGACGGCACGGCGATGGCAGCGGTCACGTCGGTACCCGATCCGGTGCAGGGCTGCACGTCCGAAAACCTCGGCGCCATGCGGTATCACGCGATGGCGAGCGTCGACTTCGCGGCGCACTGGTTCCCCGACGGGATGACCACGGCCGCGTTGCGCGAGGCGCCGATGCTCACCTTCGACCGCAAGGACGACCTGCAGAACCGCTTCCTCCGGAGGCACACCCGCAGCCGGTTCGACCCGCCGCGCAACTACGTGCCGGGTGCGCGCGAGTTCGTCGACGCCGCGCGCCTGGGGCTCGGCTGGGGCATGCTGCCCGAACCGATGCTCGATTTCGCGCTCGGCGACGATGTGCTCGACCTCGCACTCGGCGGCGATGCCGATCTGGTGCAGCTGGCCCCGGACGAGCCGTTCGACGTGCCGCTGTACTGGCAGCGCTGGCGGTTGGAATCGCCCGTTCTGGACGCGCTCACCGAGGTGGTGCGGCGCACGGCGCGGGAGGTGCTGCGCCCGTCAGTCGCCTGACATCGAATCCAGCCGGGCGAGCAGCGGGGCCGCCTCGAGAAGTTTGGCCGCCTCGTCCTCGCTCATCCCGTCGAGGAGCCGGCGGACGCCGTCGAACCACATGTCGTCGATCCGGCTGTTGTTGCGCTCGGCGAGGGGTGTCTGGTGCAGGCGGTGCGAGCGGCCGTCGTGGGGGTCGACCTGCCGTTCGACCAGGCCGCGGTCGACGAGGCGGCGGACCGTGGTGCTGACGTTGCTGCTCTGCAGGCCCAGATAGCGGGCGACCTCGGACACCGTGCTGCCGGGGCGTTCGGCCAGTGTCCGGAGCACCTCGATCTCCGACTGGGGAAGCAGGGACAATCCCGCCTCCTTCTCCCCGAAACGGCGCAGCGCCCAGACCAGCGAGCGGGCGGTCCGGGCCAGGCGCCGGACGTCCTCGTCGGATGGGGTGGTGCCGTCGGCGGCGGGCGGATCGTTGGACACGCCCGCAGTCTAGCCGCTATTTTAGATATACTTTTAGATCTACTTCTAGATACATCCCCACTCGAAGGGTCGTCTTGAACCAGCACTCCCAGCACGCGGGCACCGCCGTGGCCGAGCCCGCCGACGCCTCCGCCGCTCCCCCGGTCCCGGCCCCGGACACCCCGCACTTCCCTGCGAAGCTCGTCGCCACGCTGGCGCTGCTCGCGGCGGTCGCCCCGCTCGCGATCGACATGTATCTGCCGGCGTTCCCCGAGATGGCCGTCGAGTTCGGCACCAGCGCGTCGGCCGTGCAGCTCACCCTCACGACGTTCCTCATCGGCCTGGCCCTCGGCCAGCTCGTGTTCGGGCCGCTCTCGGACCGGTTCGGTCGCCGGCCGCTGCTGCTCGTCGGCACCCTGGTGTGTGCGGTGTTCAGCGCCGCCTCGGCCCTCGCCCCCACCGTCGAGCTGCTCGCCGCGTCACGCTTCCTGCAGGGCTTCGCCGGCGCGGCCGGCATCGTGCTCGGCCGCGCGGTGATCTCCGATCGCGCGCACGGCCCGGCCGCGGCCAAGCTGTTCGGGCTGCTCGTCGTGGTCAACGCCGTCGCCCCCGTCGTCGCCCCGCTGGTCGGGGGCACGGTCGTCACCAATGTCGGCTGGCGCGCCGTGTTCTGGGTGCTGGCCGGGCTGTCACTGCTGATGTTCGCGTGTGTCCTGGCGCTGGTGCCGGAAACCCATCCGAAGGAACGCCGCTCCACCGGTGGTGCGGCCGCGATGCTGGGTGACGCCCGTGCTCTCCTCCGCAACCGCCGGTACGTCGGATACACCCTGGCGTACGCCTTCGCGTTCGGCGTGATGTTCGCCTACATCTCGGCGTCACCGTTCGTGCTGCAGAACATCCACGGTCTCTCGACGGGCTGGTACACCGTCTCGTTCACGGCCAACGCGATCGGCCTGGTGATCTTCAGCGTGGTCAACGGCGCGGTCGCGGGCCGGTTCGGCGAGCGCGCGACGCTGCGCATCGGCCTGACGTTGCTCGCCGTGTTCTCCGTCGTCATGCTGGTCGACGCGCTGGCCGGTCCGGTCCTGTGGGTCACGCTGGTCACGTTGTGGTTGACGATGGGCAGCCTCGGCCTGGTCATCGCGAATGCCACCACCCTGGCGCTCGGCGAGGCGCAGCGCGCCGCGGGCACCGGTTCGGCCATTCTCGGCGCCCTGCAGTTCCTGCTCGCCGCGGCGATCTCGCCGCTCGTCGGCATCGGCGGCGAGGAAACCGCTCTGCCCATGGGGATCGCGATGGTGCTCAGCGCCGCGATCGCCCTGGGTGCGCTCACGCTGACCGGATCGCGCTCGGCCGATCGCACCGCATAACCGCGCGGCCGCACACCCGGCCCGACCGATTCCGTATCGGTCGGGCCGGGTTGCGTTGTGCCCGTTCTACTTCAGCATGCTGCCGGCGTCCACCGTCAGCGGCAGGCCCGTCACGTAGCGGGACTCGTCGGACGCCAGGAACAGCACCGCGTTGCTGATGTCGACCGGGTCGACCCAGCCGACCGGCAGCACGTGCATCAGCTTCGCCACCACCTCCATGTCCTCGGGACCCGGGTTCTCGAGGTCGGGGCGGAACATCTTCATGGTGCCCTCGTTCATGAACATCGGCGTCGAGACGTTCGTCGGGTGCACCGAGTTGACCCGGATCGAGTGCTGGCCGAGTTCGACCGCGAACGTGCGCATCAGACCGACCACACCGTGCTTGGCGGCGATGTAGTGCCCCGTGTGCGGGTACGCCTTGAGCCCGCCCACCGAGCTGGTCAACACGATCGAGCCGCCACGACCGCCCGAGATCAGGTGCGGCACACCGGCCTTCACGGCCTTCCAGACGCCCGACAGGTTGACGCCGATCATGTCGTCCCAGTCGCTCTCACTGGTCTCGTGGAGCGTCTCGCCGCCGTTGCCGATGCCGGCGTTGGCGACGATGATGTCGAGCCTGCCGAGCTGTTCGACGGCGCCGTCCAGCGTCTCCTTCACGGCCTCGTAGTCACGCACATCGACCTGGGCCGTCACGATGCGCCGATCGAGGTTCTTCACCAGTGCGGCCGTCTCGGCCAGGTCCTCCGGAGTGGACGGCGGGATCGGGCTGCCCTCCGTGATCGGTCCGCAGATGTCGATCGCGATGATGTCGGCGCCCTCTTCGGCCAACCGCACCGCGTGGCTGCGCCCCTGACCTCGCGCCGCACCCGTGATGAACGCGACCTTCCCCTCGACCCGTCCGGCCATGGTTTCCTCCCTGCTCTCGACGATGTGCGTATCAGTCCGAATTCGGTTGCTCAGCTGTCCGTTCCGGAACGGTCCCTACGTTCCGCACCCGAGGCCGAGCACGCCGGAAGAAGGCTGCCGTCGAGACGTCGAACACGAGGCCACCCCCTCGGACGTGCGGTTCGCGCGGTGCGGCGAAGTGAGAAAAACTGATCGATCGATCAGGCTGATACAGTGGCCACATGCTTGCATGAGGCGTAGATCACAGTCAAGACCCGAGCGGGTTCATCGCTGCGATCATGCGTCCGACGTGGACCGGAGGTGTTCCGAGTGGGTAGACCACAGGTGAGCGAGGGCAAGGAACCCGGGGCGCGCGAGCGACTGCTCGAGGCGACCGCTCAGATCATGGAGGAGGAAGGCTACGCCGCGGCGACGTCGCGGCGCGTGGCCACGCGGGCCGGTGTGAAGCCGGCGCTGGTGTACTACTACTTCCCCACCATGGACGACCTGTTCCTCGCGGTGCTGCGCTCCGGCGCGGAGACCGTGCTCGAACGTCAGCGCCGGGCACTGTCCGAGGAGGATCCGCTGCGGGCGCTGTGGCGGATCGCCTCCGACACCCGCATGACCCGGCTGCACACCGAATTCATGGCCCTGGCGAACCACCGCAAGGCGATCGGCGCGGAACTGAAGGCGTACGCCGAGCGGGTCCGCGACATCGAGACGACCGCGCTGACCGTCGCGCTGCGCTCGCACGGCGTCGACCTCGACGAGTTTCCGCCCGTCGTGATCGCGATGTTCCTCACCGGTCTCGCCCGCACCATCGTCAACGAGGCGGCCATCGACGTCACGCGCGGACACGACGAGGCCCATCGGTTCATGGAGCGCTACATGGGACGGTTCGAGTCGCTGACCGCCCTCGCCGGACGTACCCGGGCCGCGGACGACACCGACGAACCCCCGAAGATCGAACCCGACGAATCGCCCGGGCCGGTGCCGGATCCGGACTGATCACCCCTTGCCGATCCGGCAAGGGAACTTGCCCTTCCGTCGGGGCGTCACGCACAGTCGGGGCAGTACACGGAAGGACGCCATCATGCCCGACGCATTCGACAGGGAGTTCTGGGAGGACCGCTACCGGGGTCGCTCCACGATCCACCGTCATCCCAATCCCCAGCTCGTCGCCGAGGTCGCGGACCTGCCGCCCGGCCGGGCACTGGACGCCGGATGCGGCGAGGGCGGCGACGCCCTGTGGCTCGCCGCGCGGGGCTGGCACGTGACCGCGGTGGACATCGCCGAGACCGCTCTGGACCGCGCGCGTGCGCACGCCGCCACCGCCGGGGCCGACGTCGCGAACCGGATCGAGTGGGTGCGCGCGGATCTGAGCGAATGGACACCGCCGCGCGGCGGCTACGATCTCGTCTCCTCCCACTACGTGCACGCGCCCGGACCGCGCGAGGAGCTCCTGCGGCGACTGGCCGGCGCGGTCGCGCCGGGGGGAACGCTGCTCGTCGTCGGCCACGACCATCCCGTCCACCCGCACCCCGGAGATCACACGGCACCGGAATCACGGGTCACCACAAGCGAACTCGCGGCCGGTCTGAAACCGGACCTGTGGGAGGGCGTGGTCGCCGAGTCGCGGACCCACACGGTGAACGGACACGACGGACAGGAGTTCGTCATGCACGACGCGGTGCTCCGCGCCGTCCGACGCCCCTGACGCAGGCTCAGCCGCAGAAGCGGTCGGCGGCGGGGTCGTAGGACGGGCGCGCCGCCCGGCGGGCCAGTGTCGCGACCGGGTCGGTGTACACGGCGGACAGCGACGCACCGAGCGCACCGGCGTCGCCGATCCCTTCACCGAACGACGAGAAGGTGAGCGGCAGAGCGGGCAGCGCGCTCGCCCGCGCATAGCTGCGGGCGAGGACCTGCCGACCGGGACGGTAGGCCTCGAGCCCCCGCCCTCCGACCGCGACGACGTCGGGGTTGACGATGTCCCGCATCACCGCGACCGCCCGACCGATCGTCTCGGCTCGCGAATCGAGAAGCGCAGCAGCAGCTTTCGATCCAGATTCGGCGGCGGCATACAGTTCGCCGATACCGCGGGACGCGGCTTCCCAGCCGAGCACGCCGTCGCGGACCGCGGCGTC
>NZ_JADZGH010000109.1:26223-41027 GCF_015865005.1 Rhodococcus sp. CX | reverse complement strand
CGGTCACCTCGAGGCATCCGACCCGGCCGCACGGGCACGGCACGTCCGAACCCGTCGCGAGGTGACCGATCGTGCCAGGGCCGCGACCCGGTGCGGGGATGCGTCCGTCGACGATCCATGCGGCACCGAACGGTTCGTCGACGTGCAGATAGAGATAGCTCGACGGGCTGGGGCGGCCGGCGAGTTCCAGTGCCCACAGTTCCGTTTCGGCCATCGCGTCGACGTGCGGGGTGACCGTGACCGGCGCGGGTATCGCGGCGGCCCACGCCGCGTCCGGCACGTCGTCCCAACCGAATCGGCGTGCGCCACCGGCACGGCGCTCGGCGCGGCCGTCCCCGACCACCCCGACCCACAACGCACACCGGGTCGGGTAGGAGAGACGATAACGGTGCAGCGCCGACGCGACGACGGGCAGCGCCGCGTGCGCGGTGGCCGGGGCGTCGAATTCGAGGCAGTCGAGCACCTGCCCGCGAAGATTACCTGCGACACAACGCATTTCGTTCCCGGCGACGTGGACGCCGACGGTGAAGTACGCGTCGGTGTTCAGGTCGAGCGGAATCTGCGGCCGGCCCACCATCCCGCCGGCGGCCAGCTCGGGACGGTCGCGCAGCAGTGAGCGGCCGAGGAGTTCACCGACGATACGGTTGACGGCGGACAACGAGAAGCCGGTGTGCCGCGACAGTTCGCTGCGGGTCGCGGGACCGACCCTGCGCAGCACCCGCAGCACCTGCCCCGCCGGCGTGATCGTCCCGGACGCAGGGTTGCCCGCACGCGGCACGGGCGCGAACGAACGCGCGGTCTGGGTCCGCGTCACGGTCGACGACGTGGCGCGTGCGGCGATCCGGAGTTTCGACGCGTCTGCCATGCCGTCATTGTCGGCGCGGCAGCGCCGTTACTGAACGCTTACGCTCAGCGAGCGCAAAAGGGGATCAGTCCACCAGGGCTCGGACGCTCGGTCCACGAGGGCACGGAACTGCGCGTCGTACAACCGAGTGCCCGAACCGGATCGCTCCGGTTCGGGCCTCTCGCCGTGATGCGGATCAGTAGTTGAACGCCTCTGCCCAGTGCTGCGAGTACTCCGCCTGACGCACCACCTCGGTCAGCGGCATCCGCCAGACCTTGTCGGAGTCGATCGGCGGAAGCTCACGTCCGAGCGCGATCGGCGGCGCGACGTCGGGCCGCACGCTGTAGTCGCCGAGTTCGGTGAACAGTGTCTGGCCGCGCTTGGAGAAGTTGTAGTTCATGAACACCTCGGCCGCCTCCGCGTTCTTCGCCGCGGCGGTCTTGCCCAGGTAGTAGTCGAAGGTGACGAAGCCTTCCTCGGGCACGACGTAGTCGATGGGGGCCTTGTCCTCGGTGGCAGTGACGTTCACCGACGCCGAGCCTGTGGTCGCGACCCCCACCTCACCGCGCGCCAAGGCCGTCAGCTTCTGGCCGGCACCGTCGTAGACGGTCGGCTGCAGAGCCGCGAGCTTGTCCCAGTAGCCGTCCTCGAGCTTCTCCTCGACGAACCAGTTGAGTGCGACGTTCGAACCGCCCGTCGCGCCCTGCGAGATGCCGATCTTGCCGCGCCACTTCTCGTCGAGCAGGTCGGCCCACGAGGTGGGCGCCTCCCCCTCGGGGACGGCGCGGGTGTTGTAACCGAAGGTCTGCACCACGTTCGTGACCCGGGAGAAGTTGCCGTCCTGGATCACGACCTCCTCGAGTTCCTCGGTGCCGGGCACGACGTACGGGTTCCACACGCCGGCATCGGTGAAGCTGTTCACGATGTCGTAGTCGGAGGTGCGGATCACGTCGGCGTTCAGGCGACCGGCGCCCTGCTCGGAGAGCACGCGCTCGGCCAGTCGGGCCGGGACGAGACGCATCAGGTCGACCTTGATGCCGGTGTCACGGGTGAACGCCTCGATGAAGGCCTGCTCGTTGGATTCCTGGTAGCTCGAGTACAGATTCAGCGTCTGCGACTGGGCCGCCTCGTAGGTCTCCTTGTCGGCGATCGTCTCGCCGTCGATGACCAGACCTTCCGAAGTGTCGACCTCGGCCTGGGAGGTGACGCCGTCGGAATCTCCGCCGCCGCACGCTGCGAGTGTCGTGGCGAGGACGACCGACAGAGCGGTGAGCGCTACTTTGCGCGTTTTCATGGTGAGGCCTTTCGTTTCTCGAAAAGTCCGATCAGAGCGAATTGGTTCCGGAGTCCGACGCTTCGGCGAGCTGCTTCTTCTCCCGGTTGCCGGCGAGCTGGGCGAGCACGGCCAGCACGGCGATCACCAGGACGAACAGCACGCTGATGGAGGCCGCGACCGCCGTCTGCCCGTTCTCGAAGTTGTCGAAGACCAGGATCGACAGGATCCGGGTGTCGGAGGTGAACAGGAACAGCGAGGCCGACAGTTCGCGCATCGCCAGCATGAGCAGGAGCAGGAAGGTCGACACGATACCGACGCGCATCAGCGGCACGGTGACGTTGACGATGGCGCGCGACCGGCGGGCACCGAGCATCACGGCACTGTCCTCGAGGTCGCTGTGCAGCTGCAGCATCGACGACGAGATCGAGCGGTAGCCCTGCGGCAGCGCCACGGCGACACAGGCGACGGCGAGGATGATCAGCGTGCCGTAGATCGGGATCGGCAGGCTCAGCCAGGTCCAGAGGATGCCCATGCCGAGCACGATCGACGGGATGGCGAGCGGTGCGGTGGCAATCTGCTCGAGCAGGGCGCCGAGGCGGCTCTTGGTGCGGTAGCGGATGTACGAGGCGGAGAAGCTGATCGTCGTACCGGCGAAGGCGGCGACGATGGCCACGACCACCGAATTCACGAGCGCCTTCTGGAAGTCCGTCGCCGAGGCCACCTTCACGATGTTGTCGAACGACATTCCGCCCTGGAACATCTGGGACATGCTGTACAGATACGGCGAGTCCTGGGTGGCGGCGAGGAACAGCGCACCCATCGGCAGCACGATCGCCAGGAAGAAGTACACCAGCGCGAAGATCGTTGCGGGCCAGCGCCAGCCGCGCAGCGGAACCTGACGCGGACGAGCGCCCTTACCGGTCATCGTCGTGAACTTGCGGCGGTTGACGATCCACTGCTGGCCCATGGTGACGAAGACCAGGCCGAGCGTGAGCAGGATGGCGATACCGGCGGCGGCGTTCGCCTGGGCCGGGGCCGCACCCATGAGCCGGAAGATGTAGGTGGGCAGGGTCTCGATCCCCGCGGGGTTACCGAGCACCGCCGCGACCGGGAAGTTCTCCATGCTCAGCGCGAAGACGAGGATGCCCGAACCGAGCAGCGCCGGCATGGCGAGCGGCAGGGTCACCGTCCGGAACATCGTCTTCAGGGAGGCACCGTGCACGGTCGAGGCCTCTTCGAGATCGGCGTTCATCATCGACAGCGAACTGTGCACGAGCATGAACACGTACGGCGCGTAGAACAGGCCGAGGACGAAGATCAGGCCCGGGATGCTGTAGATGTTGATCGTCATGTCCAGGCCCGTGTCGGCGAGCATGATGTTGACGAATCCGGCACTGGGAGAAGCGAGCAGCGACCAGGCGAGCGCACCGACGAGGGCCGGCACGAACACCGGCGCCATGCCGATGAAGAAGATGAACCGGCGCCAGGGCGCGTCGGTGCGGGCGCAGATGAACGCAAGCGTCGCACCGATCACGAGCGCGATGACCGTCGCTCCGAGGCCGAGGACGAGGGAGTTCACCAGGCCCTCGACCGCGTCGGGACTCGTGAGCACCTTGAGGTTGTCGAGCGTGAGGGCACCGAGACCGCTGTTGCCCGGGCGCGGCACCTCGGTGGCGAGCGCGGCCACGAGCACCAGGATCATCGGCATGATCACCAGCACGGCCAGCACGGCGAGGACCACCAGTGCCGCACTGTTCTTGCGGAGGATTCCCCTGCGCCACAACGGCGCTGCTACCGGGGCCTCCGGTTCGAGGTCGTCGACCGGACGAGTCTCGGGGGGTGTGGCCAGCTGGGTCATGCCGCGACCTCCTGCAGTCGTGCCTGTCGAACCACATCGGCCGGCAGGATCTGGACGTTCTCCGGCGAGACCGAAGCGAAGACGCGATCGCCGATCTCGAAGCGCTCGGTGCCCTTCGTCGGGGCGAAGACGTCGAGCTCGCCTCCGTTGTCGAGGGTGACGGCGTACCGGATGCTCGAACCCTGGAAGCTCGTGACCGCGACGCGGCCCGAGAGCTCGTTGGTGCCACCGCCGGACACGTTCGACAGCACCAGATCCTCGGACCGGATGCACGCCTTGAAGTCGTCGGCGGCGGCGAGGTTGCGCTGCTCGGTGCGGATCACTTCTCCCCCGTCGCGAACGGCCGTGACGTAGCCGTCGGCGCCGACGGTGGCGGTGCAGTCGAAAATGTTGGACACGCCGAGGAAGTGTGCGATCGACGCGCTCGCCGGCTCGTTGTAGATCGCGGTGGGGCCGCCGATCTGCACGATCCGTCCGCCCTGCATGAGCGCGATGCGGTCGGCGAGTGCGAACGCCTCCTGCTGGTCATGCGTGACGTAGACCGTGGTCAGGCCGAGGCTCAGCTGGATCTCACGCAGCTCCACCCGCAGACGGTCGCGCAGGCGGGCGTCGAGGTTCGACAGCGGCTCGTCGAGCATGAGCACCGAGGGACGCATCACGAGCGACCGGGCGAGTGCCACACGCTGCATCTGTCCACCGGAGAGCAGGCTCGCGCCACGCTGCGCGAAGTCCGACAGACCGACGAGCTCGAGTACCTCCGCGACCCGCGACTTGATCTCTGCCGCAGGGAGTTTCTGCAGCTTCAACGAATAGGCGACGTTCTGGAAGACGGTCATGTGCGGCCACACCGCGTACGACTGGAAGACCATGCCGACGTTGCGCTTGTTGGGCGGCAGGTTGATGCCCTTCGCCGCGTCGAAGACGACCGTGTCACCGATGGTGATGCGACCGGCGGTGGGTTCCTCGAGGCCGGCGATGCACCGCATGGTGCTGGTCTTGCCGCACCCCGACTTGCCGAGCAGCACAACCGATTCGCCCTCGTCGATCTCGAGGTTGAGGTTCTCGATGGCCGTGAACTTCCCGTATCGAAGCTGCAGATTCTCGATGGTGATCTTCATGCTGGTTCCTCAGTCGTGTGTGCGGCGGGGGGGTCGGGTCCTACTCGAAGTACGTGACGGCTTCGATCAGCACCGGCGAGGTGCCTTCGAAGGCTCGGTGCAGGGCCGCCTTCAGTTCCTCGGCACCGGTGACCCGTTCGCCCTTCACGCCGTAGCCTTCCGCGATCCTGACGAAGTCGATGTCGGGCACGTCGAGTCCCGGGGTCTCGCCCGTGTCCAGAGCACGGGTGAACCGGCGCAACGCACCGTACGTGCCGTTGTTGAGGATGACGAACACCACGGGCACGTCGCGGCGGGCGGCGGTCCACAGTGCGGTGATCCCGAAGTTGGCGGATCCGTCACCGATCGTCGCGACCACGCGACGCTCCGGATGGGCGAGCTGGACGCCGACGGCGGCGGGCAGGCCGAAGCCGAGGCCGCCGGAGGCCGGCGAGTAGAACGAACCCGGTTCGGGGAGTTGCGCGTGCCGCCAGAACGAGTCCGCCGTGGAGGTCGATTCGTTGACGTAGACCACGTCGCGGGGAGCGATCTCGGCGATGGTGGCGAAGACCGTGTCGGGGTGCATCGCGTCGGTGCGATCGGCTCCGCGTGCGAACGTCTCCCGTGCAGGCTCGACCGGAAGGTCGCGGCGGCGGACCCGCTCGGCGAGGACGCGCAGCGTCGCGCCGACCGGAGCGAGGTAGGCCTCGCCGAAGGGAGCGCGGGCGACCTCACCGGTGTCCTCGGACAGGTGCAGCACGCGGGTGCCCTCCGCCAGGAAGGGACCCGGACGGTGGTGGTGGTAGCGGAAGACCGGGGCACCGGCGACGAGCACCACGTCGTGGTCGGCCAGTGCCTCGTGGATGGACATGACGTTGGCGGGCAGCACCCCGCGGAACAGTGGGTGGGTGTTGGGGAAGGGGCACCGTGACGGCGACGGCGCGATCCACACCGCGGCTCCGAGCGATTCCGCGAGCTGCACTGCGAAGCCGTTGGCGCGCTCCGCGTCGACGTCCGGTCCGAGGACCAGGGCGGGCCGGACGGCACCGTCGAGGGCGGCGAGGAGTTCTGCCGTCATCGCCTCGGACGGTTCGGTCGTCGTGGTGACGCGCCGCTCTGCCAGATAGGCGGTGTTGGCCGGGGCCTCGTGCTCCCAGTCGTCGTAGGGCACCGAGACGTAGACCGGGCCGGGCGCGGGCAGGGTAGCCATGTGGACGGCCTGGCTGATGGTGCGGGGCACGTCCTCGGGGCAGGTCGGTTCGGCGCTCCACTTGGTGAGCGGACGGGTCAGGCTCGCCGCGTCGACGTTGGCCAGCATGACCTCCTGCCCGATGGTGTCGCGCACCTGCTGACCCGCGCTGATCACCAGCGGCGAGTGCGAGTACACCGAGTTGGTCAGCACACCCATCCCGTTGCCGGTGCCGGCTGCGGCGTGCAGGTTCACGAAGACCGGTTGTCCGCTCGCCTGCGCGTAGCCGTCCGCCATCGCCACCACGGCACCCTCGTGGAGACCGAGGACGTACTCGAAGTCCTCGGGGAAATCCTTGAGGAACAGAAGTTCGTTCGAACCGGGATTGCCGAACACCGTGGTCATACCGTGCCGGCGCAGCAGGTCGAACGTTACTTCGCGAATTGTGGGCATAGGGAAGATCCCCTCACAGCAGGACGGAGAAGAAGTCGGGGGTCGTGGCGACCACACGAGAGGAGCCTATGTTGCCGCCATCACATAGATCCAATAGATTCTGCCGATCGCATTATTCAATGCATCTATAGTCAAGGGAATGGCGAACAACTACGACCTCGGCATGCTGCGGGTGTTCGTCGCCGTCTACCGCACCCGGAGCGTCACGGCGGCCGCCGAGAGCCTCTTCCTGACCCAGCCGACCGTCAGTTACGCACTGGGCAAGCTGCGCAAGCGTTTCGGCGACGAGCTGTTCGTCCGTCGCCATCAGCAGCTGGTACCCACACGTCTGGCCGACGAACTCTATCCCCGCCTGCGGGAGGTACTCGAGCGTCTCGATGCCGTCATGAACGCCGCCGAGGCGTTCGACCCGGCCGCCACGACCCGGACCTTCCGGTTGGTGCTGTCCGATGTGGGCGTTACGGGACTTCTGCCGAAAATCATGACCGCCCTGTCCGTTCGAGCTCCCCTCGCGAGCGTCGACGTGGTTCCTCTCGCCCTCTCGCACGCGAGCGAGACGCTGCGCCTCGGGGACGCCGACGCGGTGGTGTGTACGCCGGTACTGAACGGGCAGGATCTGCATCGCACGCCACTGTTCACTCAGCCGTACATCGGAGTGCGCCGACCCGACCATCCACGCATCGGACCGACGCCGAGCCTCGAGGAGTTCGAGGCGGAGCGGCACGTGTCGGTCGCGGTCGAAACCGGACATACCGCAGTGGATCTGCGCATCCGGGAACTCGGAATCCACCGCGACGTGGCGGTGACCCTCCCGAGCTTCACCGGTATCGCCGGAGTGCTCGCCTCGACCACCTATCTCGGGTTCGCCCCGCGCGTCTACGCCGAGCGGTCGGCGCGTCTGGGTGAGCTCGGCCTGTACGAATTGCCGTTCGAGGTACCGGAATCGGTGGTGTCGCTGTACACGATCCGGCGCGACCTGCCGTCGCCCGAGATCGACTGGCTGCGCGATCTCGTCGTCGAGACCCTCGGCGACGGTTCGACCCTCGACCCGACGTAACCCATTCGCTCGCCTGTTCGTCATCCGCTACAGCAAAGACCGCAACGGATGACCGGAACGGTAGCGGATGCCGTCGACTGCGGGATACGGCCGACTGCGGGATACGGCCTGTCAGAACTCGCCGGTGGCCGCGAGATCGCGGGAAATCGCTCGCGCCGTGGCGATCACGCGCGGCACGATCTGCTGCGGTTGCGGAATCCGGGACTCCGGGAAGGCCACCGTCACGCTGGCGACGATGGCGCCCTGGGAATCGAGCACCGCCGCGGCGACGGAGGTGCGTCCCGGCAGGCCGTCGTTGCGGGCGATCCCCACCCCGGTCCGGCGGATCTCGGCGAGCTGCGCGCGCAGTTCCGGAACACGCGCTGCCAGTTCCGGATCCGACTCCGAGTCGGCGACCAGCTCCTCCCACGCCTCGGGACAGTGGGCGAGCAGCACCCGCCCACCGCCGGTGCGGTACAACGGGAGCCGGCGCGTGGCACGGGACGAGTTGACGGTCGGTTTGACGCGGGTGATGCGGTCGGAGAAGATCCCGTCCGATCCGTCGCGCACCCCCAGATAGACGGTGCCGCGGGTGGCGACGTGCAGGTCGACGAGATAGGGCTGTGCAAGCTCCCGCAGGCGACGCACCTGCGGCGCACCGATTCCCAGGCTCCAGATCCGCCGTCCCAGCCGGTAGCGGCCGTGGGACAGACGTTCGACGCCCTCCCACCGCACCAACGCCGCAAGCATCCGATGGACCGTGGCCGGCGGGAGCCCCGTGCGGTCGCAGATCCCCGCGACCGTCATCTCGGCGCCGCCGGCGAAACAGTCGAGGATCTCGAAGGCACGACCCAGGACCGACCGTTTGCCGTCGTCGTTGTTGCTCATGGCTCGTCCTGGGGTGGTGCGGGATGTGTACGACAACATCGAATCACATCCCGCACGCACCGTCCCGGACGGACATCTCGTGCACCGTCGATCGTTCTCAGAACGGATACGGCGCGATCTCCGACCTCACTGTGACCCACTGGGTTTCGGTGAAGGCCTCGAAGTTCGCCGCCGGACCGCCGAATCGGGAACCCGTTCCCGACGCGCCGGTTCCGCCCATCGGCGCGTACGCCTCGTCGCCGACGGTCTGCTCGTTGATGTGCAGCTTGCCGCAGTCGATGCGATCGGCCAGCTGCATCGCGAGCCCCACCTCACCGAGGATGCCGACCGACAGTCCGTACTCGCTCGCGTTCACCAGGGCAGCGGCCTCGTCGAGATCGTCGAACGGCACCACCGGGGCGACCGGCCCGAAGATCTCGTCCGTCCACACCCGCATCGACAGGTCGACGTCGGCGAGCACGGTGGGCCGGTAGTACTGCCCGTCGTTGGTGCCACCTGCGCACACCCGCGCCCCGGCGTCGACGGCCTCGCGCACGATCGCGTCGATCGACTTCAGCTGTCGCTCGTCGATGATCGGGCCCAGGTCGACATCGTCGGTGAACGGATCGCCGACCCGCAGCGCATCGGCCTTCGCGGCCAGCTTCGCCACGTACTCGTCGTAGATGTCGCGATGGACGATGTGGCGGCCGGTCGCCATGCAGATCTGGCCCTGGTGCAGGAACGATCCGAAGGCCCCGGCGGAGGCGGCGCGATCGAGGTCCGCACCCGGGAGCACGATCAACGCGTTGTTGCCGCCGAGTTCGAGGTGGGCGCGCTTGAGCAGACGCGATGCGGCTTCCCCCACCCGGCGCCCGGCTGCGGTGGACCCGGTGAACGAGACGACGGCGACCTCCGGCGCTGAGACCACGGCCTCCCCGACGTCGGCGCCCCCGGTGAGCACGTGGAGCACGTCGCCGGGGAGGCGGGCCTCCTCGAAGATCCGCGCGAGAACGACCCCACCGCTCACGGAGGTGCGCGGATCGGGCTTGAGGAGCACGCCGTTGCCCACGGCGAGGGCCGGCGCGACGGACCGGATCGACAGGGTCAGCGGGAAGTTGAACGGTGCGATCACCGACACCACCCCGGCGGGGCGGCGCCGTGAGAACGACCAGCGGTCGCTGTCGGTGGCCAGCACCTCCCCCGACGGATGGGTCGCGAGACCGGCGGCCTCGTAGCATTCCGCACGCGCCGCCGCGAGTTCCCGGCCGGCCTTGAGCCGGGTACCCCCCGACTCGCGGACCAGCCACTCCTCGATCTCCCCGGCGTACTCGGCGAACAGGTCGCCGGCGCGGCGCAGCACAGCGGCCCGGTCGGCGGGTTTCGTCGCGGCCCACGCCCCCTGCGCACGGGCCGCGGCAGTGGCCGCAGCCCGGGCCTGTTCGGCGTCGGCGACACCGATCCGGCCGAGTTCCGCGCCCGTGGCGGCCTCACGGGTGGGCTGTTCTCCTGCGGCGCCGGGGATCCAGCCGCCGCTGTACACCTTGCCGGCCCAGCGGCCGGGATCGAGAAGTTCCATCATGCTCCTTGTGCGCGCCGCGGCGTCGGGTCGGTCAGCGGTTCTTCCATACGGGTGCGCGCTTCTCGAGGAAGGCGCGGACACCCTCGACGCGGTCCTCGCTCAGATACGGATTGGGTCCGACGTTCAGCCGCAGAGCGCTCGGCAGCGGCACGCCCCAGCTCTTGGTGGCCATCTCCTTGTAGCGGCGCAGCGTCACCGGCGAGTTCGCGAGGATCTCGTCGACGTACTTCTGCACCTCGGCCTCGAAGTCCTCACGCGGCACCACACGGTTGATCAGGCCCATCTCCTTGGCCTCCTCCACCGGGATGACCCGGGCGGTGTAGAGCAGGTCCATCGCGATCGCACGGGGCAGCAGGCGCGGCAGCAGCACCGACCCGAGGTTGGCGCCCATGCCGCGGCGCGCCTCGGTGAGACCGATCGTCGCGCCCTCCACGGCGATCCGCACGTCGCTGGACAGCACGATCTCACAGCCGCCGGCGATGGCGTGGCCGTTGATGGCGGCGATGACGGGCTTGTAGGTCTCGAGCATCACCTCGAACAGTGCCCGGTACAGGCCGGTCATCGGGACGTGGACCTGACGGCCCGAGCGGGCGATGTCGTCCATCTCCTTCATGTCGCCGCCGGCGCAGAAGGCCTTGTCGCCGGTGCCGGTGATGACGACGGCGAAGACGTCCGGGTCCTCCCCCGCCTCCACGAACGCCTCGGTGAGCTGGTGAACGGTGCGGCGCGCCATCGCGTTCCGGCGGTGGGGCCGGTTGATGGTGATCCACGCGACGTGGTCGCGCACCTCGTAGAGGACCTCGTTCGAGTAATCGGGCTCGGCAGCTCCGGCGTTGTCGACGGAACCGACTTCGGTGGTGGTCATGCTCGTTGTTCCTTTCGCGGTCTCGTCAGGCCGGTGCCTGCTCGGTGGCGGCGCGCACGACGCCGTCGGCGATCAGGGCGCGGATCTCGTCCTCGCTGCGCCCGATTGCGGCGAGTACCTCGACGGTGTCCTCGCCGAGGGCGGGCGGGCACTTGGTCAGAGGCGGGTACTGCCCGTCGAAGGTGACCGGCAGGTTGACGACCTCGAGGTCCTCGACGACGGGGTGCGGCAGTGGCTGCAGCATGCCGGTGGCCTTGACCTGCTCGTCGCGGTAGACCATGTCGACCGTGTTCACCGGCGAGTGCGGTACGTTCGCGGCCTTCAGACGCACGAGCAGCTCGTCGAGGGTGAACTGCGAGGTGCGCTCGCCGAGGACGTCCTGGACGAGCTTGCGGTTCTCGACGCGTTCGGGGTTGGTGGTGAAGCCTTCGCGCTCCCCCAGATCCTGCGCGTCGATGGCCTCGAGCAGGCGACGGAAGATGTCGTCGTTGCCGGCCGAGATGAAGATGTGGCCGTCGGCGGTCGGGAAGGCGCCGTAGGGCACCACGCCGCGGAAGCCGGAGCCCAGGCGGCGCGGAGCGGGGTTGCCGGCGGCGATGCCGATCAGCGGCGAGGTGATCCACGTCAGTGCCGTCTGCAGCAGCGAGTTCTGCACGTGGCAGCCCTTGCCCGTCATGTCGCGGCGGCGCAATGCCTCGAGCACGGACATCGCCATCCACATGCCGGTGCCCATGTCGAGCAGGGAGACCGGCACGCGGGCGGGTTCGCCGCCGTCCTCCCCGGTCATCGAGACGATGCCCGAGAACGCCTGCAGCAACGGGTCGTAGGCGGGCTGCATGGCCCGGGGGCCGGTGTGGCCGTAGCCGGACATCTCGCAGTAGATCAGGCGCGGGTTGAGTTCCCGGAGGTACTCCCAGGTGAATCCGGCCTTGGCGAGGGCACCGGGACGCAGGTTCTGGATGAGCACGTCGGCGTCGCGCAGCAGGTCGACGAGAATCTTCTTGCCCTCGTCGGTCTTGTAGTCCAGCACGACGGACTTCTTGTTGCGGTTGAACGACATGAACGCGATCGACTCGCCGTTCCATGCGGGCGGGGCCCACTTGCGGGTGTCGTCCCCGGCCTGTCGCTCGATCTTGATGACCTCGGCGCCGAGATCCCCGAGGATCTGCCCGCCGAACGGCGCGGCGACCGAGGTGCTGATCTCGATCACGCGCAGGCCGGTGAGGGAACCGGGCACCGGTTCCGGGGTGGGAGTGCTCATGCGGATTCTCCTGTTCGGGACGACGCGCCGGTGAGCAGCGTGCCTTCGAAGTCGTCTCGGGCGGCCGAGCGGATCTCGGTCTTCCAGGGCGAGAGCGCGCCCTCGTAGACCTGCGAGCCGAGCCGGAAATGCTGTGCCTGTTCGAAGGTTTCGATGAACGGCATGTCCATCGGGTAGACGTCGCTGCCGTAGGGTCGCGGTCCTGCCTTCGAGACGTGGCCCCACAGTTCGTGGCCGACGATCTCCTCGGCGAGCACGACGGCCTCGACGAGAGCCGCGAGATCGACGCCGGTGTCGATGCCTTCGCTCTCGAGGAAGTGCACGAAGTCCTCAGTGGGGATCATGCGGGTGAGACGGCCGTTGCCGCAGTAGGGGCAGCCGCCGAGTCCGCCGATCGCGGTGTCGACGACGAGGGTGTGCCGCTCGTCGAGTTCGCAGAAGGCGGCGTAGGCGCTCAGCGGCGCCATGCCGCGCGCGTTGTGCAGGTGCACCTGGAAGTGCCAGATCTCGGGCCAGGTCTCGAGAATCCGGCGGATCTGGGAACGCATGGCGGCGGGCGTGTTCCAGCTCATCGGGTCACCGAGGTGGACGCGCGTGACGGGAACGCCTGCGGCGGTCCACTTGTCGATCTGCAGCTGCAGGACCTCCATGCGGCGGTCCTCGCCGATCTCGCCGATCCAGTTCGATCCCCAGCACGCGTTGATGGAGACCTGGGCCTCCTGCGCCCCGCGTTCGACGGCACGGGCGATCACGCCGTCGAGGGCGTCGATCTCGTCCTGCATCGTCCGGGCGGTGTTGCGCTGGACGAAGACGTCGTCGAGGTGGATCTTGGACTGGCCGATCCGCGGGTCCGGCGGGGTGATCTTGGGGGCGAACGACGCACGCCGCTCGACACCCTTCTGGTTGAGGGCCAGGGCGGTGTAGCGCACACCCTCGACCGGGGTGAAACCCTCGACGATCTTCTCGATCTCGGCCATCTGCGGCACCCACTTGGGTGAGACGAACGAGCCGACCACGATGGTCTTCAGGCCCGTGGCGGAGAGGGCGTCCAGCAGCCGGATCTTGTCCTCCACGGGGATGTCCGCGCTCTCGATCTGCATGCCCTCGCGCATGCCCTCCTCGATGATCTCCACGCGTGGGTGCGAGCGTTGGGGGTCGGTCATGCCTGTCGTCCTTCCGTACGGTGTTCCGGCGCCAGGGCCGTCGCCACGTGCTGCAGGGCTCCGCCGCGCGAGGCGGCGACGAGCGCGGTGTGCAGGGCGGAGGCCGCCTCGGCGGTGAGTCCTCCGGTAGCACAGCAGTCGTCGAACTTGTCTCGTAGTTCCGTGTCGCTCAGCGGGTTGCGGCCGTCGCCGCGGGTGACGTCCACCCGCTCGGCGTGCCGTTCGCCGTCCTGCGTGACGACCTCGACCACGGAGTAGCCACCCGAGAAGGTCGGTGTCCCGACGGGCGGCTCGGCGCTCTCGGCGATGCTGACCGCGTGCATCAGACGGGTCACCTCGGGGTCGGCGAACGCGTCGTCGGTGAAGTCCGCCAGGAGCACGGCACCGCGCAGCAGGGCGACGGAGACGGCGTACTCGGCGCTGAACTTGGCCGCGGTCGCCGAGGCCGGCGGGAACGCGACGAGAGCGCGGGTTCCGCGGGGATGCACGGTGATCCGCACCTCCCGGATGGCGGCACCGGCGAGGCGATCGCGCAGCGCCAGGCCCGCGTCGATACTGCGGTGCGTGCCGTAGCAGGCGGGATACCGCTTGATCCCCCAGTCGGTGGGCCAGGCGTCCAGCCAGTATTCGAGGCGTTCGACGAGCGTCTCGTCCGGATCCCCCAGCGGGGCGAGTTCGGGATCGCCGTAGCGGTCGAAGAAACCGGCCTCGGACTCGAGTTCGTGCGGGTTGGCGGTGAACCCGGCCTCGGCGAGGTCGACGGCGATCACCGCGTCACGGGCCGCGAGCCCGGCGTGCAGCGGCTTGGTCATCGACCCGAAGTTGGGGCGTGAGCCCGCGGCCGTGGAGGCCACGATGCCGAAGGCGTGCCGGGCCGTATCGGGTGTCGCCTCCACCAGCCGCGCGAGGGCGGCGACCGCGGCGAGCCGGCCCACCGTGGAGGTGGTGTGCCAGCCACGGGCGTAGTGGACGTGCTGCGGGAGCAGGTCCGCGACCGCGCGGAAGACCGCGGCGCCGACGTCGTAGGCCTGCAGGAGCCGGCCGGTGCCGAGCAGCGCGGGGATCAGCACCGTGCTGGGGTGGATGGGCATGCTCGGAGAGATGTCGTCGTAGTCGAGCTGGTGCCCGGCGGTGCCGTTGAGCAGCGCTGCGGTGGCGGCGCTCGCCGTGCGGCCCGTCGTCCATACCGTGGCCCGGCCCGAGGTTCCCTCGCCCGCGGCCCAGTTCTGCAGGATCCGTTCGGCGGGCTCGTGCGCGGAGGCCACGGCCGATGCGACGGTGTCGACCAGGATGCGGCCGAGAAGCTCCTCGTGTTC
>NZ_JADZGH010000109.1:20637-26098 GCF_015865005.1 Rhodococcus sp. CX | reverse complement strand
CTCGGCCGCGGCGTAGCCGCCGAAGGTGTCGAAGGCGGCCTGGGCCGCCTGCCAGAGCGCCTGCGAGGCAAGCAGTTTCGCGCCGTTGACCTCGAAGCGGGGGTTCTCACCGGCGGCGTACATCTCGGCGGCGCGCCAGCGCATGAGCGAGGCGGCCTGCAGGTTCGCGTAGGCCTGGGCGATCGGGAACTGGACGCCCTGGTTCATGCCGATGGGACGGCCGAAGACGTGGCGCTCGTTGGCGTACTGGACGGCGCGGTCGATGAGGTGGAAGCCGGCACCGATGTACTCCGAGGTGACGATGATGCGCTCGGAGTTCATGCCGGACAGGATGACCTTGAAACCCTTGTGCTCCTCGCCGATCCGGTTCTCGACCGGCACGCGCAGGTTCTCGATGGCGAGTTCGTTGGTCTCGTGGTTGACCATGGTCTTGATCGGGGTGGCCCGGATGGTGCCGTCCTCGATCGCCTTGCGCAGGTCGACGAGCAGCACGGTGAAGCCGTCGGACGGCTTGGAGGCATCCTCGCGCTTCTTGGTGCGCGTGAGCAGCAGCAGCAGGTCGGAGTGCTGGATGCGGGAGATGAAGATCTTGTTGCCGTTGACGACGTACTCGTCGCCCTCGCGCTGGGCGAAGGTGCGGATGCGGGTGGTGTCGGAGCCGGCGTCGGGCTCGGTGATACCGAAGGACTGCAGGCGCAGTTCGCCGGAGGCGATCTTCGGCAGGAAGCGCTGCTTCTGCTCGTCGTTGCCGTGACGGAGCAGGGCGCCCATGGTGTACATGCCGGCGCGCGCCGCACCGGCGTGGCAGCCGTTGCGTTCGAGCTGCTCGAGAACGACTGCGGCATCGCGGATGTCGGCTCCGCCTCCGCCGTACTCCTCGGGGACGAGCATGCCCATCCAGCCGGTCTCGTAGAGCGTGTCGACGAACTTCTCGGGGTACTCACCGGCGGCGTCGCAGGCACGCCAGTAGTCGTTGTCGAACGGCTCGCACAGCTCGTCGATGGCGCTACGGATGGCGCGCTGCTCTTCCGTGAGACTGAAGGCGGACGATTCGATTACGGTCACGGCGACTCTCCTGCATGTCGTGGGTGTGACGACAGCCAATCCGACGTCGGGGCGACGCAGAAGCCCATCTATCACCCAGTGAAATGGTTCGTGGAAATCGGTGGTCGGGAACTCCCGACGGACGGTAGCCGTGAGAGTAGGACCGTCCGGAGCGGCCGAACAACGCCGACTGTCACTCAGTGATAGATCGTTTTCGGAATCGCAGGAAACGACCGGCCGAGGGTTGACCAGCCATTCCTACGGACCTAATCTGTCCTGCAGAATCGAATTCCTCGATACAGAACATCTCTGTGATCCACCGGAAAGGTTGCCCATGAGCACCTCGGCAGAAATCATCGACGTCCCCCTGCTCATCGTCGGCGGCGGCATCGCAGGCCTGGCCACCGCGCTCGGCCTCGCCCGCAAGGGCCGCCCGGCGCACGTGATCGAGCGCGCCCCCGAGTTCGGCGAGGTCGGCGCCGGCATCCAGCTGGCCCCGAACGCCATGGCCGTCCTCGACAGCCTCGGCGTGATGGACGCGATCATGAAGGACGCGGTCCTCCCCCAAAAGAAGTGCTACATGGACGCCGTGACCGGCGAGGTGATCGGCACCGTCGATCTCGGACCCGAATTCGTCGAGCACTTCGGTTATCCCTACGTCGTCACCCACCGCGCCGATCTGCACGGCGCACTCCTCGAGGGTTGCCGCGCGAGCGATCTCGTCACCTTGGAGACCAACCGCGAGGTTCTCCGCGCCGAGAACCTGCCCGACGGCCGCGCGAAGGTGGTCTGCGCCGACGGCACCGAGTACGTCGCCGACGCTGTGGTCGGCGCCGACGGACTGCGCTCGGCGATCCGCCCGATGATCGTCGAGGACGAGCCCGTCCCCTCCGAGTACGTCGCCTACCGCGGCACCGTGCCCATCGAGATGGTGCCGGCCGACGCCGTGGAGACCCCGATGGTGCTGTGCTGGCTCGGCCCGCACATGCACCTGATCCAGTACCCGCTGCGCGGCGGCAAGCTCTACAACAACGTCGCCGTCTTCCGCTCGGACTTCTACTCCCCCGACCACGACGACTGGGGTACCGAGGAGGAACTCGACGCCCGCTTCGGCCTGTGCTGCGACAAGGTCCGCGAGGCCGGGCAGTACCTCAACCGCGAGATCCGCTGGCCGATGTACGACCGGGAGCCGGTCACCACCTGGACCTCCGGCGCGGTGAGCCTCATCGGCGACGCCGCCCACCCGATGCTCCAGTACCTCGCCCAGGGTGGCGCCCAGTCACTGGACGACTCGCTCGCGATGGTCGAGGCGCTCGTGACCGAGCCGAACATCGAGGCCGCGTTCAAGACCTTCGAGGCGCGACGGGCGCCGCACACCGGCAACATCCAGCGCCTCGCACGGGTCGCAGGTGAGCTGTTCCACATCGACGGGGTCGGTCGCGCGCTGCGCAACTACTCCTTCAAGGACCACAACCCCACCGACTACGAGAACCTCGACTGGATGTTCATGCCGCTGTCGGTGGCCGGCGACACCCGCAACTACCCGTACTGACCTGCATCGTCGCCGGCCGGACGTTCATCCGGCCGGCGACGGGGCTACCGCCCGGAACCGGCCAGCGCGTCGGCGAGTTCGCCGGCCGCCTTCCGGGCGGCGGCGAGCACCTCGCCCCAGCGGTCGACACCGATCCGCCCGGTCGGGAAGGTGATACCGATGGCGAAGCCGGATGTGCCCGCACCGGAGATCCCGGCGGAAGCGGCACCTACCGAGACGGCCACCGCACTGACACCCGACTCGACCTCACCGTCCTGCGCGGCGTAACCCCGTTCCCGGATCACCTCGAGCTGGGACTGCAGGGTCTCCCGTTCGGACTGCTGCAGGCCACTCGGCAGATGAGGCTCGATGTCCCCACCCATCCCGGCGAGCAGCGCCTTACCCATGGCGCTCGAATAGGCCGGCTGCGAATGACCCGACCGGTCGCCCACGCGCAGCAGATGCGGACTCTCCACCGAGAGCAGCGTCAGGGCCCGATCCCCGTCGAGGGTGGCGAGATGCACCGTCTCCTGGGTGAGGGCCACGAGCCGCTCCAGGATCGGCCGGGCCAGGTCGATGACCCGGCCGCGGAAATTCGACAGCCGCTCCATGGTGGGACCGGCCCGGTACATCTTGGACTCCGGATCCTGTTCGGCGAAGCCGTAGTGCGCCAGCATCTGCAACAAGCGGTGCGCGGTGGACGGGGCAATACCCAGCAGGGCGGCGGCATCGCCCACCCGCAGTCCGTCGGGTCGCTCGGCGACCACGAGGAGCAGTCGGAGAGCCTTGTCGACCGAACCGACCGGATATGCCGGTGCGTCTCGACGTGCAGAGTCAGTGGCCATGATTCTTTATAACAGAACGATTCGACCATTTTCCTTGACCAACCGGCTCAACTACCGTACTAATTCCTTATCAAGGAATCTAACTCCGCAATACAGAACAGAGAGGATCGCGCGATGAGTGTCGACACCTCCCGCTCCGACGAGAAGGTGCACGACGCCTTCTACGCCGAACTCGCGGACAATCACTACTCCCCGCTCTGGCAGCTCATGGGCAACCTCGGGCCGGAGGCGAAAACCACTCTGGTACCGCACATCTGGCGCTACGAGCAGGCCCGGAAGCTGATGGTCGAGGCCGGCGAGATCGTCCCGCTCGAAGACGCCCTCCGCCGCGTCCTCGGCTTCCGCAATCCCGGCTGTCTCCCGCACCAGCGCACCGGAGCCACCGATACCCTCTGGTCCGCACTGCAGTTGGTGCTCCCGGGAGAGATCGCCCCGGCCCACCGCCACACGCCGTCCGCACTGCGGTTCATCGTCGAGGGCGACGGCGCCTACACCGTCGTCAACGGTCAACGCGTCCCGATGGACGAGGGTGACTTCCTGCTGACCCCCAACGGGCACTGGCACGAGCACGGCCACACCGGCGAGGGCCCGATGATCTGGCTCGACGGGCTCGACTCCCCGCTGATGTCACGGCTGAACCAGTACGTCATCGAGGAGGACCCCGAATGCCAGGAGGTGGACGCACCGCTCCCCGCCGCCTACGGCAACGGACTGTTCGCCAAGCCCTGGGGTGAGCCCGAAAAGGTCGGTCAGCCACTGGTATACAAGCTCGCCGACGCGCTCGAGACCATCGAGTACCTGCGTACGCGTGAAGGCGACCCCTTCGACGACATCATCGTCGAGTACCGCAATCCGATCACGGGCGGACCGGTGATGACCACCATCGGGGCCTACCTCCAGCTGATCCGCCCAGGCGTCGACACCCGCGCCCACCGGCACACCCACTCGACCGTCTACCACGTGGTCCGCGGATCCGGATACTCGATCGTCGACGGCCGGCGTATCGACTGGACCAAGGGCGACACCATCGCAATTCCGTTGTGGTACGAGCACTCCCACCACAATCCGACCGGCGAGGACGCAATCCTGTTCTCGTACACCGACAAGCCCGCCATCGATGCGCTCGGACTCGGCCGCATCCGACCCAGCGAGTAGGAATCATGAAGCTCTACGTCTACAACGACTACCGCCTCGGTGTGGAGGCCACGGACGGCACCCTCGTCGACATCACCGATCTCGTCCCCGAGCACACCGAACCGCGCGAGCGCACGAACGCGCTCATCCGCGCCTGGTCGACCGTCTCCGGCGACGTCTCGTCCCGCGTCGCCGCCGGTGGCGGGCAGGCACTGGACTCGGTGACCGTCCGCGCGCCGCAACCCCAGCCGCGCAACCTGTTCGCGGCGCCGGTCAACTACCACAAGCACCAGCAGGAGATGGGTGGGGAGAAGGGCGTCTACACCGATCGCAAGATCCTCGACGTCTCCGTTCGCAAGGGCTTCCTCAAGGCCGTCACGTCCATCGTCGGACCGGACGGCGCGATCGAACTCCCCTACGAGGACCGGCGTTTCGACCACGAGGCCGAGGTCGGCATCATCATCTCGAAGGAGGCGAAGCGGGTTTCGGTCGAGGAGGCACTCGACTACGTCTTCGGATACACCCCGCTGCTCGACATCACCCTGCGCGGCGACGAGGACCGGTCCTGGCGCAAGTCCATGGACACCTTCACCCCCATCGGCCCGTACATCCTCACCGCCGACGAGGTGGAGGACCCGGAGAACCTCGACTTCTGGCTCACCGTGAACGGCGAGATGCGGCAGAAGTCCAACACGTCCTTCCTCATCTGGGGCATCGCCAAGCTGATCTCGGAGTACTCCCAGGTGATCACCCTGCAGCCCGGCGACATCATCGCCACCGGCACCCCCGAGGGCGTCGCTCAGATCGTCCCCGGCGACACCGTCGTGCTCACCATCCCCGCGATCGGCGAGCTGACCATGCCGGTCGTCGCCCGCCCCTGAGTTCGACCGCAGTAGACCCGAACTCC
>NZ_JADZGH010000109.1:16145-20462 GCF_015865005.1 Rhodococcus sp. CX | reverse complement strand
ACGGGCCACCGACGCCTGTTTCACCGCGCCTGCATCGCACCGATCGGGTCGACCTACATCACCCGCGACGCCGCGCCGAGCACCGCCGCCGACCGCAGATCGTTGTCGGGTTCCGAGAATCACAGCGGCACATCGTTGTACGACGACCGCTGCCGGTAAACCGAAGAGCACCGACCGGTTCGGGGGACGGATCGGTGTCATCGACCGCACCCGGATCGATTGCGGCGCAGAACGATTCGATGTCGTCGGCCTACGACCGCGCGAGACCGTCCACGTGCCACGCCATCGAGATCGTCTCCTCGGCACAGAGATACAACCAGCTCTCGGGGACGCCGGCGGGAGACACTCTCGAACCGACGCCGGAGACCACCGCTGTTGTCTGCACCCCGTCATGGCCAGAGGTGTCCCGCTCCGCCCGCGAGGACGGAACGGTTTGTATCAGGCCGCGCCGAAGTCCCCCGCGTTCACTCCACGAGTGCCTTGAACTGCGCGTCGTACAACCGCGTGTAGGCACCGCCCGCGCGGAGCAGATCCTCGTGCGTGCCCTGCTCGACGATGCGCCCGTCCTCCATCACCACGATCCGGTCGGCGTCGCGGATCGTCGAGAGCCGGTGCGCGATGACGAAACTCGTGCGGTCGTCGCGCAGCCGCGCGGTGGCCTGCTGCACGAGCAGTTCGGTGCGGGTGTCGACGGAGCTGGTGGCCTCGTCGAGGATCAGGATGGACGGCTTGGCCACGAAGGCCCGCGCGATCGTGATGAGCTGACGTTCACCGGCGCTGAGGCTGCCCGATTCCTCGTCGATGATCGTGTCGTAGCCGTCGGGCAGGGCACGCACGAAGCGGTCCACGTAGCTCATGCGGGCCGCGGACAGGATCTGGTTCTCGGTGGCGTGCGGGTTGCCGTAGGCGATGTTCTCCCGGATGGTGCCGCCGAACAGCCAGGTGTCCTGCAGCACGATGCCGATCCGCGACCGCAGCTCGGCCCGCGACATCGAGGTGATGTCGACACCGTCGACGAGGATGCGGCCGGAGTTCAGCTCGTAGAACCGCAGGATCAGGTTGATCAGCGTGGTCTTGCCGGCGCCGGTCGGGCCGACGATCGCGACCATCTGTCCCGGTTCGGCGCGCAGCGACAGGTGCTCGATGAGCGGACGATCCGGGTCGTACGAGAACGACACGTCGTCGAATTCGACGCTGCCGTGCCGGCCCCACGGCAGGGTCGGTGCCGGCGACTCGGGGTCCTGCTCGGGCTCGTCGAGGAGTGCGAACACCCGTTCCGCGGACGCGGCGGCGGACTGCAGCAGGTTCACCATCGCACCGATCTGGGCAAGCGGCTGAGCCAGCTGGCGCGAGTACTGGATCAGCGCCTGCACCTCGCCGAGGGTGATGGTGCCCGACGCCACGCGCAGGCCGCCGAGCACGGCGACACCCACGTAGCTGAGGTTGCCGAGGAAGGTCACCAGCGGCATCACGGTGCCGGACACGAACTGTGCGCGGTAGGCGGACCGGAACAGCTCGTCGTTGGTCTCGGCGAAGCTGCGCTCGACGTCGGCGGTGCGCCCGTACGCGGTGACGATCTCGTGGCCGGTGAACACCTCTTCGATCTGGCCGTTGAGTTTGCCGGTCGCTTCCCACTGCGCCGCGAAGTGCGTGCGGGACCGGCGCGCGACCAGGGCCGTCGCGACGACGGACGCGGGCACCATGAACAGCGCCACGAGCGCGAGGAGCGGCGAGATCCACAGCATCATCACGACGAGGCCGATCAGGGTCAGCACGGCCAGCACGAGCTGGCTGATCGATTCCTGCATGCCCGTCGACACGTTGTCGATGTCGTTGCTGACGCGGCTGAGCAGGTCGCCACGCGAGTGGGTGTCGAAGTAGCGCAGCGGCAGGTTGTGGATCTTGCGTTCCACCCGCGACCGCAGATCCCGCACCACCCGCTGGACGATCTCGTTCAGGCCGTACGCGGCCACCCAGATCAGCGCCGACGACAGCAGGTACAGCGCCAGGACGACGAACAGGATCCGGCCGAGGGCGCCGAAGTCGATGCCCTCCCCGGGCACGGCGGCGGTCCCGGACACCATGTCGGCGAACTGGTCGTTGCCCTCGCTGCGCAGCTGCGCGACGGCCTCGTCCTTCGTGAGCCCGGCCGGCAGCTGCAGGCCGATGACACCGTCGAAGATGACGTCGGTGGCGCGCCCGAGCAGCAGCGGCGCGACCGCCTGCGCGATCACGCCGAGGAGCACCATCAGCAGCACGCCGTAGACGATGAAACGCTGCGGGTGCAGCAGCCCGAGGATCCGCTTGATCGACGCGAGTCCGTTCTGCGGCTGGGCCGGGAGGGTCGGGGTCTGGGTGCTCATACGGCGGCCATCCGCTGGGACTCGACGATCTCGATGTACTCCCGGCAGTACGACAGCAGCTCGATGTGGGTGCCGGACCCGACGACCGCTCCGTCGTCGAGCACGATGATCCGGTCGGCGTCCTGCACGGTCGACACCCGCTGGGCGACGATCAGGACGCATGCGTCGCGGGTCTCGGGCACCAGGGCCTCCCGGAGTCGGGCATCGGTGGCGGGGTCGAGCGCGGAGAACGCGTCGTCGAACAGGTAGATCGAGGGCCGGCGGACCAGTGCGCGGGCGATGGCGAGGCGCTGCCGCTGCCCGCCGGAGACGGTGGTGCCGCCCTGCGCGACGACCGTCTCGAGCCGCTCGGGCAGGGCCGCGACGAAGTCCGCGGCCTGCGCGACCTCGAGGGCGTGCCACAGTTCGTCGTCGGTGGCGTCGGAGCGCCCGTACCGCAGGTTCTCGGCGATCGTGCCGGAGAACAGGTACGCCTTCTGCGGCACCACGCCGATCTCGCGGCGCAACGCCGCCGGGTCGATGTTCCGGACGTCGATTCCGCCGACCTCGATCGAACCGGCGGTGACGTCGATCAGCCGCGGGATCAGGCGCATGAGGGTGGTCTTGCCGGACCCCGTGCCGCCGATGATCGCCGTGGTGGTGCCGGGTTCTGCCCGGAACGCGATGTCGTGCAGCACGGGCGCGTCGGCGCCCGGGTAGGAGAAACCGACGCCCTTCAACTCGACGGCGACCGGGCGCGGCAGTGCCGTCACGGCGTTCTCTGCGCACGACACCGACGGCTCGGTGCCGAGGACCTCGAGGATGCGGTCGGCGCAGACGGCCGCGCGCGGGGCCATCAGCGCCACGAACGAGGCCATGAGCACGGCCATGAGGATCTGGGTGACGTAGGTGATCAGCGCGGTCAGCGACCCGACCTCCATCGCGCCGCTGTCGATGCGCTGCCCGCCGAACCACAACACGGCGACGGTGCTGGCGTTCGCGATGAGGATGACGGCCGGGAACAGCACCGCGTTGATCCGCCCGACGCGCAGCGCCGTCATGGTGAGGTCGAGGTTCGCCGCGTCGAATCGGGCGCCCTCGGAGTCCTCGCGGACGAACGCGCGAACCACACGGATGCCGGTGATCTGTTCGCGCAGCACCCGGTTGACGTTGTCGATCTTGGTCTGCATGATCCGGAACGACGGCAGCATCATCGCCATCAGACCCAGGATCGTGAGGATGAGGACGGGGACCGCCACAGCCACGACCACCGAGGTTCCCCGGTCCTCGCGCAGCGCCATGACGATGGCGCCGATCCCCATGATGGGAGCGATGACGACGATGGTGCAGGTCATCATGACGAGCATCTGGATCTGCTGCACGTCGTTGGTGTTGCGGGTGATCAGCGACGCCGCCCCGAACTTGCCGTGCTCGCGGGCGGAGAACTTCCCGACACGGTGGACCAGCGACAGCCGGATGTCGCGTCCCACGGCCATCGCGGTCCGGGCCGCGAAGTAGACGGCGCCGATCGCGCAGGCCACCTCGAACGCCGCGATCACCAGCATGATCGCGCCGGTGCGCATGATGTAGCCGATGTCGCCGCGGGCCACACCGTTGTCGATGATGTCCGCGTTGAGGCTGGGCAGGATCAGCATCGCCACCGTGGACACCAGTTGCAGCACGACGACTGCAACCAGTGCACCACCGTGAGGCGCGAGGAAACGCCGAAGAAGCCTGACCAACATGGGCATCAACCTACCTGGGCGGACACGTCACGCCGTGATCGTTCACGCGTGGACCGTGTCCCGCTCGGACGCCGCGGCCAGTTCGCGGGTGAGCTTCTCGCCCTCGACGTCCACGTTCGGCAGGATCCGGTCCAGCCACTTGGGTAGCCACCAGGCCTTGTCGCCGAGCAGCGCCATGACGGCCGGGATGATGACCATGCGCACCACGAACGCGTCGAAGAACACCGCGG
>NZ_JADZGH010000109.1:0-15982 GCF_015865005.1 Rhodococcus sp. CX | reverse complement strand
CGTAGTCCTCGCGCATGCGGGTGACCAGGAAGACCTGGTAGTCCATCGCCAGGCCGAACACTACGCCGATCAGGAAGATCGGCATGAAGCTGACCAGCGGCTGCGGGTTCGAGATCAGACCGCCCCAGCCTTCCTGGAAGATCGCGACGGTCGCACCGAAGGTCGCCAGGACGCTGAGCAGGAAGCCGAGCGTCGCGGTGAGCGGCACCAGGATCGACCGGAAGACGAGCATCAGCAGGATGAACGCGAGTCCGACCACGACGGCGAGGTACGGGACGAGGGCGCTCTGCAGGGTCTCGGAGACATCGCCTTCGAGGGCGGTCTGTCCGGTGATGCCGTAGGAGATGCCGGTGCGGGCCTCGAGATCCGCCTCGCCGGCGCGCAGGTCGGCGACGAGATCCATGGTGGCGGCCTCGCTGGGGCCGGACTTCGGCGTGACCATGATCTGCGCGGTGTCGCCGGCCTCGTTCACGGCGACGATCTGCGCGTTGACCACCTCGTCGTGCTCGTACAGGTCCTGCACGACCGCACCGAACGCGGCGGGCGCCGACATGTTCGCCTCGCGCGCATCGGCGACGACGAGCAGCGGGCCGTTGCGGCCGGGCCCGAACGCCTCGTCGACGAGGTCGTAGGCCTGGCGGGAGCTGGTCTGCGGATCGCCGGTGGCCTCGGTGGGCAGCGCGAGGCGCAGGTTCAGTGCCGGGAGGGCAGCGATACCGAGGATCAGGATCCCGGCGACGAGCGGAATCAGCGGCTTGCGGGTGACCCAGCCGATGTAGCGCTGGGCGGCACCCGGCTTGTCGGTGTCCGCTTCCGGATCGTTCGCCTTCACACCGGGGACGCGTCCCGCGAATGCCTTGTTGCCGAACAGGCCCAGGATCGCCGGCAACAGGGTGATGGCGATGAGCACGGCGATGAACACGGTGAACGCTGCGGCGTAGCCCATGGCGGACAGGAACGGGATACCGACGACGCTGAGCGCGACCAGGGCGACGATCACGGTGAGGCCGGCGAACACCACGGCGGATCCCGCGGTGCCGACCGCGCGTCCGGCCGCTTCGGCGCGGTCGGCGGTGACGGTGATCTCGTGGCGGAACCGGGAGACGATGAACAGCGAGTAGTCGATGGCGACGGCCAGGCCGATCATGATGGCGAGCGTCGGGGTCATCGAGCTCAGGTCGGCGAAGCCGGTGGCGATGGTGATGCCGAGGCTGCCGATGCCGACGCCGATGACCGCGGAGATCAGCGGCAGACCGGCGGCGACGAGCGAACCGAACGTCAGGGCGAGGACGACCGCGGCGACGCCCATGCCGATGAGCTCGGTGAGTCCACCGGGCATTTCGGCTTCGGCTGCGGCGGTGCCGCTGACCTGCACGTTCAGGCCGGCAGACCGGCCGATGTCGGCGGCAGCGGCGATCTGGTCCGTCAGCGCGGTGTCGACGTCGGTGATGCTGCCCTGGAACGGGACGGTGACGTACCCGACGGTGCGATCGAGGCTGAGCGGTGACAGCGCGGCGGCGTCGGCGAGCGCGGCTTCCTCGGTGCCGCCCTGCTGCCGGGCCGCGGCCTTCATCTGCTCGACGAGGCCCGCGTTCGCGGTGACCGGGTCGACGAGGAGCGCGGGCTGCTGCTCGGGGGTTGCGGCGACCGGGTCGACCTTGGCGCCGGGTGCGACGCGGTCGATCCCGCGGACCGCGGCGAGCACCTCGTTCATCGCCGCCATGTTCTGCGGCTCGTCGAGGGTCTGCCCGTCCGGCGCGGCGAACACGTAACGCGCGCTGAGCGCGTTCATCGGGTCGTCGGCGTTCGGGAAACGCTCGGCCATCAGGTCCTGCGTCTGCTGCGCCGGGGTGCCCGGGATGGAGAACGAGTCGGTGGTGGGTCCGGACAGGGTCGCCGCACCCACGCCGAACAGGACGAGGATCGCGATCCAGAGGGACAGGACCGTGCCTTTCCGCCGGTAGGCGAATCTGCCGATCCGATACAGGTAGGTAGCCACAAGGCGCCTTTCTTCGGATGTGTCGCAGGCGGAAAGCCGACTACGAGATTCCTTGCCGCAATTGCGCGAACGCGGCGCGGATGAGGTCTTCGGGGGATTGCGCGCCGGAGGTTCCGGCGATCCACAGGTCGATGGCCGCACGGATCGCGGCCGCTGCGCAGTAGTTGAGCAGCACGGGGTAGATGTCGGTGCCGGAGTCGTGTCCGCTGCGTTCGGCAATCGCCTCGACCAGCAGCGGTCCCGTCCGCGTCTGCAGCTCGATGCTGCGCGAGACGAGAGACGGGCTCTGCTCGACGAGTTCGAACATCGCGCACAGCTCGTCGAAGTCGTCGATCTCGGCAACGACCTCCAGTGCCGCCGCCTCGATCGCATCCCACACGTGTTCGTCCGACGGCCGGTCGCGCAGCCGCTGGAGCCAGTTCTGCAGCAGAGCGTCGAGGTGCTCGAGGACCGCTTCCTCTTTGCTGGCGAAATAGTTGTGGAAGGTGCGGGTGGAGACGCCGGCTTCGGCGGCGATCGCGTCGGCGGTGACGGCCTCGATGCCCCGAGCCCGGGCGAGACGGGCTGCGGCGGCGCCGAGGGCAGCCCTGGTGGCAGCCTTCTTGCGGTCGCGCAGTCCGAGTTCGGTCACGTCGTCCAACGTACAGAACTTGCAGAACTCTGTAACTTTGCAGACTCGTGCAGTTTTATGTGGTTGCCCACACTCGCCGGGCAGCCAGGCGGTAGATCACACCTCGCGGCGGGTCCACGCTCCCGGATCGGCGATGAGCTCGGAGACGAAGCCGGGCAGGTCGTCATCGACGATGTCGGCGAGCGTGACCTCCTCGAGGACCGCGCGCAGGTTCACCCGGAGCGCGATCCACACATCCCGCAGCCTCTCCGCCGGGCCCGTGTACACGACGTCCTCGGGTCGCTCCCCCCGCACCGACGCCAGCGGGCCCTCGACCGTGCGGATGATGTCCGCGACGGAGATCTCGTCGGCCGGCCGCGCGAGCCAGTAGCCGCCTTCCGGTCCGCGGCGACTGCGCACCAGACCGCCGCGCCGCAGATCCGCCAGCACCGCTTCGAGGAACTTGTGCGGGATGTGCTGCGACTTCGCCAGCCCCTCGGCCTTGGCCGGGGCGTCGCCCGCGGCCGCCAGCTCGAGCAACGTGCGCACGGCGTAATCCACCCTCGCGGTGATGTGCACTGCCGCCCCTCCTCGCCGTTCCCCTCGCGGACGCCACCGGATTTCCTATCCGACCAGGGGGAAAGTATGCCAGGACCGGACGGTCGGGGTCGCGGCCCCGGAACCACCCGGAGTGACCCCTGACACATTTCGGTAGATTGAATGCCTGTCCGCACGACACCGGAGGGCGACATGTGGGAGACCGTGGTCCACTCGTGGGGTTCGCTGCTCGAGCCGCTACAGGATCCGGTGGCGCTCGCGATCCCGGCGTTCCTGCTGTTCCTGATCCTCGAGTGGACCGCCGCCCGCACCCTCGAACACGTCGAACCCGGCGCGGACGGCAGGACCCGCCCGCCGCGCGGCGGCTACGAGTTCCGTGACGCGCGCGCGAGCCTGTCGATGGGGCTGGTGTCCATCGCGACCAGCGCGGTGTGGAAGGTCGTCGCGCTCGTCGGCTACGCGGCGATCTGGGTGTACGTGGCGCCCTGGCACCTGCCCGCCGACGCCTGGTACACGTGGGTGATCCTGCTCGTCGGCGTCGACCTGCTGTTCTACTGGTACCACCGCATCGCGCACCGGGTCCGCATCGTCTGGGCCACCCATCAGGCGCATCACTCGAGCGAATACTTCAACTTCGCGACCGCGCTGCGTCAGAAGTGGAACAACAGCGGCGAGATCCTCATGTGGATCCCGTTGCCGCTGCTCGGCATTCCCCCGTGGATGGTGTTCGTCGGGTTCTCCGTCAACCTCGTCTACCAGTTCTTCGTCCACACCGAGCGGGTCGGGACGCTCCCCCGCCCGATCGAGTTCGTGTTCAACACACCGTCGCACCACCGGGTGCACCACGGGTGCGATCCCGAATACCTGGACCGCAACTACGCGGGCATGTTCATCGTGTGGGACCGCATGTTCGGCACGTTCCGGCCCGAAACCCACCGGCCCACCTACGGGCTCACCAAGCCGGTGGGCACCTACAACATCTGGGATCTGCAGACCCACGAGTACCGGGCGATCACGCGGGACTGGCGGTCCGCGTCGTCGTGGCGCGACAAACTCGGCTACGTGTTCGGGCCGCCCGGTTGGGCACCGGCCGACCGGTCCGCGGCGGTCAGTTCTTCGCGAAGCTGACCAGGAAGTCGACGCTGCCGCGGTCGTCGACGGTGACGAATCCGAGGCTCGGCGCCTCGACCCCGAAGTCCGACCAGACCACCGGGACACTGCCCGAGGCCACGAGGTCGGCGCCCGAGCGCAGCACCTCGACGTCCACGGTCACCGGCAGCGACCGATCCTTCAGGGTGAGCGTCCCGGCGACCGGCAGCGTCGCCGTCGTCCCGTCGGTCGGCAGTCCCGACAGGTCCACCGGTTCGGCGAGGACGAACGTGGCGGTCGGATAGGTTTCGGTGTTCATGACCCGGCCCCGGAACTGGCCGTCGCGCTGCGAACTGTCGGTGGTGATCCCGGCGACCTGCACGGTCACCTCCGCGGCGGTGAGCTTGTCGGCCTCGATCGTCGCGGATCCGGTGACCTGGTCGGTGCTGCCGACGACGGTGACGTCGGCGCCGCGCAGAATCTCGTGCACGGTGTACCCGGCGGCCGTGCGATTGACCTCCGAGCCGGGCGTGATCGTCCAGGAACCCTCGAGGTCGCCGGTCGCGGCCTCCGCGCCGGACGTCGACACCGCCGCGGCGGGCGCGTCGTCCTCCGCAACGAACGTCCCGTACACCCACGGAGCGACGAAGAAACCGAGCAGCACGATCACGACGACCGCCGCGAGGGACCACCAGAGTTTGCGCATGGCCACGACCCTAATTGCGGTGTCGGCGGTTCGCAGGTTCCGCGCGCGGTGTCAGCTTCCGGATTCTCGGGCCGTGTCGAGATCCGGGCCGCGGCTCCGTCCCAGAATCGAATCGGCGAAACAACTTCGGAGGATGGTTCCCATGACACACGTACGACAGGCACACGTACGACGTTTCGACCACGTCGGCATCACCGTCTCGGACCTGGACGCAGCGACGGCATTCTTCGTGAAACTGGGATTCGAGGTGGAGGGCACCGGATCCGTGGAGGGCGAGTTCCCGGAGACCGTCTGCGGCCTTCCCGGCACGCACTGCAACATCGTGATGCTGCGGCCGCCGGACGGCGGGTGCCGGCTCGAGCTCTCGGCCTTCGTCACGCCCGACCACGTGCCCGGATCGCCGACGGCGATGCCCAACGAACTCGGGCTGCGCAACGTGTCCTTCGAGGTCGGTGACCTGCAGGCGGCCCTCGACGCGATGGCCATGGACGGGTACGGACTCGTCGGCGGCATCGGCACGTACGAGAACAGCGTGCGCATGGCCTACGTGCGGGGACCCGACGGGATCATCGTGTCCCTGTTCGAGCAGCTCCGCTGACGTTCGAGCAGCTCGGCTGACGTGCAGGTGGGTTACTTGGGGGTGCCGGACCGGATGATGCGTTCGAGCGACCGGTACAGCTCGTCGACGTCGTGGACGTTCTCGACGTCCGGGGGCACGTCGATGAGGAGCACCGACTGACCGGGACCCGCGATCGGGCCACCGCTCCCGGAGCCTTCCTCGCTGTCGATGTGGTGGGCGGTCCCGATCACCTGGCCGTCGGGACCGACGATGACGGTGAGCTTCATGGCGGTTCCGTTCTCGTGTCGTCTCATGTCGTGTCACGGACCGGAATGTCGTCGAGCAGGACGATCTCCAGCCGGAACGCCACGGTGATGTTGCTGTCGTTCCGGATCTTGAACTCGTAGAACACTTCCGACGGATGCAGCTCGTTCGGGCCGGCCCGGCACTTGGCGATGTCGTAGGTCACCAGCACGACGCGCTGGGGCGGGACGTCCTTCGGATCCGCGATGAAGAGGACGGGCCCGCGATCGGCGTCGGGTTCGCCGTGCCAGTTCCACGACCAGCACTGAACGGCCCCCGCCCCGATGGTGAAACCCCGGTCGATTCTCAGACGCTGCGGCATCGTGGCCTCCGGTCGGATGCTCGGGAATATTCGATTCGCACCTTCGCCCTGCCCGTTCCGGTCAAGGCGAGGACGTCGGTGATCCGTCCGCGTTCTGTCTCGCGAGAACCGAATGATTCCGGCTGTAGGTGAAGTAGACGACGACGCCGATGACCATCCACACCACGAACCGCAGCCACGTCTCCACCGACAGGTTGATCATCAGCCACACGCACGCGAGCACCGAGAGGATCGGCACCACGGGCACGAAGGGAACCCGGAATCCGCGTTCGAGGTCCGGACGCATGCGCCGCAGCAGGATCACGCCGATCGAGACCAGGACGAACGCGAACAGCGTGCCGATGTTCACCATCTCCTCGAGGGTGCCCAGCGGAATCAGGCCGGCAAGGATCGCGACGACCACCGTCACGACGACGGTCGTGCGGACCGGGGTGCCGTGGCGGCCGGTGTGCGAGAGACGTCGGGGCATGAGGCCGTCGCGGGCCATCGCGAAGAGCACGCGCGTCTGCCCCAGCATGAGCACCATGACGACGGTGGTCAGGCCGGCGAGAGCGCCGATGGAGATGAGGTTCTTCGCCCAGTCCATGCCGTTGAGCGCGAACGCCGTCGCCAGGGTCGACTCGTCCCCGGCGAGTTCGGTGTAGTTCACCATGCCGGTGAGGACGAGACTGACCGCGACGTACAGGACGGTGACGATCGCGAGCGAGCCGAGGATGCCGATCGGCACCGCCTTCTGCGGGTTCCGGGTCTCCTCCGCGGTCGTCGCGACGACGTCGAACCCGATGAACGCGAAGAACACCAGGCTGGCCGCGGCGAGCAGGCCGTACCACCCGAACGTGCTGCCGCCGGCGCCGGTGAAGAACGAGAACAGCGACTGGTGCAGACCCTCACCGGTGTCGCCCGCCTCCGACGGCGGAATGAACGGCGAGTAGTTGTCCGCCTGGATGTAGAACGCGCCGAGGACGACGACGAAGATCACGACCGCGATCTTGATGGAGGTGATCACCAGCGACACCCGCGACGACAGTTTCGTGCCGGTCGCGATGAGCACGCCGATGACGACGGTGATGAGGACGGCGCCCCAGTCCACCTTCACCGACCCGAGCATGAAGGACGACGACAGTCCGCCGATCACCTCACCGAGATACAGCGACCAGCCCTTGGCGACGACCGCCGCGGCCAGCGCGAACTCGAGGATGAGGTCCCAGCCGATGATCCACGCGATGAACTCGCCGAACGTCGCGAACGAGTACGTGTAGGCGCTACCGGCGACCGGCACCGTCGACGCGAACTCGGCGTAGCACAGGGCGGCGAGGGCGCACGCGATCGCGGCGAACACGAAGGCGAGGGACACCGACGGGCCCGCGACATTACCGGCGGTCCGGGCCGTCAAGGTGAAGATACCGGCACCGATGACAACGGCAACACCGAAGACGATCAGATCCCACGCGGTGAGGTCTTTTCGGAGCTTCGAATCCGGTTCGTCGGTGTCGCGAATGGACTGCTCGACCGATTTGGTGCGGAAGAGTCCGCTCCTGCGTGCGCCGCCGACCTGAGTCATGGCAACTCCTCTCTTGGAGGAAGGTACCGCTGCGGCTACCCCCGTGAGGGGAACTTCATACAGACGCCTACGGTGGTGGACCCGATACCGATCGTTTCGGTTCCTGAAGACGAGGACGCCTCGGACACGATCGGTATCTGATCGTCAACGTGCATGGGCACCTGCTCTGATCGATCTCGATGATCCCCGTGCAGGACGTAGCGGCATCCGGTGGTTCAGAGATCGTCGCCCGGGAAACTCGTCGCGAGGGAACCATGGTCGTCACTTTGCGTCCATCAGAGGGGTGCTTCCCTCATGGACACCAGGAGATTCAGTAGTCGGCAATGGCCGCAGCCACCCCACCCAGCACTATTGCAACCGAAACCGACGCAACAGGCACCATTCCGAGACCTTCGATTCCATTGTGTAGTGCGTCTTCATTTCCAAGGGTGCGGTCGCGACGCCAGCCGACAACGCACACGAGCATGGTCATCAACGCGGACGCCAGCACCGCTACCGCAGTACCCCCACCCCGCTCCGCCGGCTCATGCAGCAACAAGACGGTTACGCAGAGTGCCGAGAACGATGTTCGCCGCCAGGACAACGCGGTGCGCTCAGCCTGCAACGCCGGATCGCGGCTCGATGAATCGATCATGAGAACAGGGTCGTGACACTCACGACCACAGCGATAACGCCGACACCCCCAGCCAGGACCGGAACCAGCAGCGAACCGGGGAGGGGTGAATCACGCCTCATTGCACGCCGTACCGAGGCCCACCGGAAGTATGCACCTCCCGCAACAGCGATCGCGAACACTATGCAGCCCAACACCAGTAGGTTGGATCCTTCGCCCTCCCGGGGCGATGCTCCGAGACGGTCGACTGCGACTCCCCCAGCCAGGAGCCCGAGGGCGGTGCGAATCCAGGCCAGGAAGGTCCGCTCATTGGCGAGGGTGAACCGATAGTCCGGCTCGCATTCGTCGGCTGCGGGTGTTCGTCGTAGCAATTTGATAGCCATTTTCGCTTTCAGTGATGCCCTGTTGAGAGGCGACACGGCTGGGGATCCTGCCGATAGAATTTGCCGGTGAAAACGCCTCGATTGCTGGATGGCCGACTCAAACTGCGTCATCTGGTCCTGGTCGATGCGCTCAGTCGTCAGGGCAGTGTGGTCGCAGCAGCGGCGGAACTTCACATAACCCAGCCGGTCGCGACCCGCAGCCTCCACGAACTCGAGGACATCCTCGGCGTGCCTCTGTTTGTCCGCGGTCCCCGTGGCGTCACCGCCACCGTATTCGGTGAGGCCTTCACGGGGCACGCGCGTGCCGTGCTCGCCCAGTTGACGCAGGCCGGACGTCACGTGGCTGAGCTCGCGGACGCCAGCCGCGGCACCGTGGTCGTCGGGACTCATCTTGCCGGTTCGAATGTACTTCTCCCACGGTCTATTGCAGCGATCAAGGCGGAGAATCCCTTCCTCAATGTCGTAGTCAGGGAAGGCACACCGACCGCCCTATTGGTTGAACTCGAGGCCGGAAGGATCGATCTTATCGTGGGGAGACTCACTGCACCGTCGGATGAAAATGCGGTGCGCCGCAAGCTCTACGACGAGTCCATCGACATCGTCGCTCGGTCTTCGCATCCCCTCATGGGCCGCTCCGACCTTGCTCTGCCCGAGTTGTCCGACTATCCGTGGATTCTTCCTGGGGTTGAAACCGCGTTGCGGCGCGAACTCGAGGAGTTCTTCGCACGCCATGCGATGCCGCTGCCTCCCAATCGCGTGGAGACCACGTCCTTCCTGACGATCCGCCAACTTCTGCTCGATACAGATGTACTCGCAGCGCTGCCGAGTTTGATCGTTCAGGATGACCCCAGGATCACCCGGCTGCCGGTTCCCCTGGATTTCGTCGGGCACAGCGTAGGGGTCACCTTGGCGGCAACGCGCACGCTGAACCCCTCGGCCGACTCACTGGTCGAGAAGATGCAGCAGGTTGCCGCCGAGATGACCCCCCCTACCGATACTCCGGGCTAGACAAGGCCGAGGAAGTTCTCAGCATTTCCACGCGAGATCTGCTGGCGCACAGCAGAAGTGAGGAACTCGCTCTTGCGCACCACCTCGCCTACCGGGCGTTCACCCAAAGGATACGGGTAGTCGCTGCCGACCATGACCCGGTCCGCTCCGACGGTGTCGACGAGCAACCGCAGTGCCCGTTCGTCGAAGACGACGGAATCGACGTAGAAGCGACCGAGGTAATGCGAGGGCGGGAAGTCTGAGGTTCCGATGATGTCGTTCCGACGGTGCCACGCATTCTCCATCCGGCCGAGCCAGAACGCGAACGATCCGCCTCCGTGCGCGAAGCAGATCTTCAACCGATCATCGATCTTGTCGAATACACCACCGAGAATCAATGCCAGGATGGACAGGTGCGTTTCGGCGGGCATCGCGGTGAGCCACTGGGCCATCCACCTATCGAGACGTGGGGAGTTGCTCATGTCCCAGGGATGGACGAAGACGGGCACGTCCAGCGCGGCGCAGTGTTGCAGGAAGGTGACCACCCCAGCGCTGTCGAGATCGAGGTCGCCCACGTGGTTTCCGATTTCCACCCCGCGATGGCCGTTCTCGACGCAGCGTTCAAGTTCACGGCAGGCAGCGTCCGGGTCCTGCAAAGGCACCTGACAGAAGGGAATCAGCCTGTCCGCGGCGGGAGCGATGATATCGAGTGCCAGGTCATTGAAGATCCGAGCGATCCGGGTCGCTTCCTCGCCGCTACGGCCGTAGTTGAAGAACACCGGGGTCGGCGAGACCACCTGCGCCTGCACCCCGTCGGCGTCCATGTCCCGCAGCCGCGTGTGCGCGCTCCAGCAATCGTCCTGAATCCGCCGAAACTCTCTGGTGCCCATCATGATCATTGCGTCGGTCTCCGACTCGATCCGCAACCAAGGCGCATCCGGTCCCGCATCTGCGGTGAGATCTCCCCACCCCTTCGGCACGAAATGGGTATGGACGTCGATCATTCCGCTCATGATCAGCCTTTCCCGGGATGCCGAGCACCGCAATTGGCGCAGACTCGTGCTTGTTCGTCGTCGTAGAACTCGGTGAAGACAGGCGGAAGGTCCTCGACGAGGTTCCGGACCTGCAGTTCAACCTCATGGATCAGCGCGTTGCATTCGAGGCAGTACCACTGAAACTTTTCGAGGGTGCCTTCCTGTCGAACTCGCTCGATGACCAACCCGATCGATCCTGTATCCGGACGCTGCGGTGAGTGCGGCAGATTTCCTGGCAGAAGCCATGTTTCGCCTTCGCGGATGTGCACGGTCTCCGGTCCACTATCGGTCATGACGTTCACATGGATGTCGCCTCTGAGCTGATAGAACCACTCCTCGTACGGATCGAGATGGTAGTCGGTGCGCTGGTTCGGCCCGCCGACGATCTGGATAATGAGATCGCTGCCCATTGCCATGGTCTGGTTGTTCACCGGCGGTTTCAGTAGGTGATCATGCTCGGCGATCCACTTCTCGAGATTGATGGTCTTCGGGATACTGCTCATGACGTGATCTCCATGATTCGGTTCTGTTGACGATCGGCCGGCACGTAGGCGACACCTTGCATCTCGATGAGCAGATGCGGGTGCGGTAGTTGGTGAACGGCCACGGTGGTACGCGTTGGCCCGGTCTCATCGAACAATTCGGCATAAACCTCGTTGTAGCCGGCAAAGTCGTTCATCGAGACCAGATACGAGGTGACCTGGACCAGATCGGACAGTTCGCCACCCATCTCCTTCAAGATGGCACGTATGGTTTCGATGACTGCACGTGTCTGGGCCCGGATATCGAGGGTCGTGGTTCCCATCTCATCGACCTCGACGCCGACGAACGTATTGTCGGGTCGCCGCGAACTGGTACCGGAGACGTAGACGAAATCGCCGACAACCTTGACGTGCGGAAACCGGCCTCGCGGGGCGGCCAACCGGTCGATTACCTTGGCACTGGTCATTTCGTTCCTTTCACGCTGACACCACCGAGGCCGACGATGTGACACATTGCGGTATCGGCGGTCATCGGGACAGCCGCGGCGGCCGCCCCGGCCAGGATCACCTGGCCTGCTCGCAGCGCGATCGTCCGGCGCCTGGCCATGTCGACCAGCGCATGCAGGGCCCGGACCGGATTTCCCAGAATGGCCGCGGTGGAACCCAGCGCGATGCGCTCTCCCATTTCGAGGCGCACTGTACGGTTGTTGACCTCCTCGATCGGCCGCCACTGCCCGATCGCGAAGCCGGCGGCGGAGGTGTTGTCCGCCACCACGTCGGTGTAGGTGAAGCGAAAGTCCCGGTATCGCGAATCGATAATCTCCATGGCCGGGGCGACAGCGTCCACGCAGGACTCGATGTCTACGGACGGATCGGCCAGATCGACATCGCGAGCGAGCCGATAGGCGATCTCGGGTTCGATCTTCGGGTGGATGAATCGGGCCAGGTCGACGTCATCGCCATCGCCGATCTGCATGGCATCGGTCAGCTGTCCAACGATGACGTCGGAGATACCCATCTGTGCCATCTTCGCCTTACTGGTGAACCCCAGCTTTACTCCAATAATCGACTCTCCTCTACCGAGACGGCGGCTGACCACGCCGTTCTGGATTCGGTAAGCATCATCGATGTCGATCTCGTGACTGTCCGCGAGACTCCGCGTGTCGCTCACCGTTTGCTGAGCGCAATCGAGTCGATCGATGAGCCGGTCGGTATCGATCATGTCGAGCAGCATTACGCCTCACCACCTGTCGAGTCGGCCGAATTCTGCGACAGCAGACCCAGCGCGATGTGTTCGTCGAGATTTACCGATGGCACCTCGAAGAATCCGGCTACCGCTGTCTTACCCAGGAACTCTCGCACTGGTGCCGGTGGCGTCCGCGCCTCGATCAGGCGCCTGGCCGCGACCTCGACGGTTGTATCGAATCCCCTTGCCATAGTCACAGCTGCACACACACATTCGTCGGTTCGGTGTAGAAATGGAGGGACGACTCGCCGCCCTCTCGACCGACACCGGACAGACCGATTCCGCCGAACGGCGAGCGAAGTTCGCGGGTGAACCAGGTGTTGACCCAGGAGATCCCGACGCGCATCTTCTGCGCGACCCGGTGCCCACGGCGGAGGTCGTCGGTCCACACCGAGGCTGCGAGACCATATTTCGAGTCGTTGGCCAGCGCGATCGCTTCCTCTTCGGTGTCGAACGGGATGAGCGCCGCCACCGGACCGAAGATTTCCTCGCGCACCACCCGGTCGGTGTTGGTCAGGCCGGTCCACAGAGTCGGCTCGACCCAGGAACCGCCGGCCAGCCCTGGCCCGAGGTCGGGGATTCCACCGCCCGTGAGGGTCTTCGCCCCTGCTTGCTCGGCAAGTGCGAAGTAGCCGAGCACTTTCTCGCGATGCGTCTGTGAGATGAGGGGGCCGGTGGTAGTGGCTGCCGCGGTGGGCATGCCGAGCCGGAGCTGTTCGGCCCGCTCGGCCAATCCGGCCGCGAGCTCATCGAAGATACCCCGCTGCACGTACACCCGTTCGGTGCACAGGCACACCTGCCCGGTGTTGGTGAATACCGATTTCGTCAGCCCGGTCAACGCCTCGTCGAGGTCGACGTCGTCGAAGACTATGGCGGCGTTTTTCCCGCCCAGCTCAAACGATACCGGAATCACCTGCGGAGCAACGGTTTTCATCACCTGCGAGCCGGTAGCGGAAGAACCGGTGAATGTTACCCCGTCGATCCCGGGATGCCTGGTCAGGAATTCTCCCGCGGAGTCGCCGCCGAATCCGTGCACGACGTTGTAAACCCCACGGGGAAAACCGACCTCGTCCAATACCTCGGCGAGAAGAGTCGCCGTGGACGGTGTTTCCTCGCTAGGTTTGACGATTACCGCGTTGCCACAGGCCAACGCCGGTGCAACCTTCCAGGTCAGCAACAGCAGCGGCAAGTTCCACGGCACGATCACAGCGACGACACCGAGCGGTTTGCGCACCGCATAATTCAGGGCCTGTCGTCCACCGGCGAGATCGGTGATGAACGATTCCTGACCGGCGGCCGCTGCCACGTCGGCGAAGGTCCGGAAATTGGTCAGCGCCCGAGAAACGTCGAGTTCGCGAGCCTGAGTGATGGGCTTTCCGGTGTCTGCGATCTCCGCGGCGACGAACTCCTCGAACCTCTCCTCGATGCGGTCGGCAGCGCGGCGCAACAGTTCTGCGCGGTCACGCACCGGTGTTTCTGCCCAACCACTGTCGAGGGCTCGGCGTGCGGCGGTCACGGCTCGGTCGACGAGCGATGCGTCTGCCTCGTGGACGCGGGCGAAAACCTGTCCGGTGGCCGGGTCGGCCTTCGCGAAGCCGCGGTCGGGGTCGGGGTCGACGAAATGCCCGTCGACGTAATTGCGGATCCACCGCTCGGTCTCCGCCGTCGGTGCAGTTGGTGCGGTCATGCACTCAACTGTTGCCGGGCAATTGTCGCCGATCAAATGCATGTTCCGCACCGAGCTATACCCACTGTGCATATCGGATCGTTCGCCGGTAGCTGACCACGACAAAGGAGTTGGGCCGATGCCGGTCCGAGTTGCACTACGCCGAAACAGACTCGACCGCGGCCTCATTCGACGAATCGTGAGCTTGGCTGCCAGCTGAGCCGCGCCCTGACCTGTCGATATGCTCTGACGGCATACATGTGAGCAAGATGCGCATTCGCTTCGTCGTCCACCCGACAGCATTCTCAAAGGCACAACGAACAGCAACGGCCACATGGTGGTCGTCCCACGGAGGTGTATGAGATGTCCTCGGTATCGGGTGCCAGTGCCGGCACTACCGAACAGGTCCAGCAGAAGATGCCGATCCGAAAGGTGGCGTGGGCCTCCGCGATCGGCTCCACCATCGAGTGGTACGACTTCTTTCTCTACGGCACCGCCGCCGCCCTGGTCTTCGATGCACAGTTCTTTCCGGCGCTCAACCCCACTGTCGGCACGATCGCCGCATTCAGCACTCTTACAGTAGGTTTCCTCGCCCGTCCGCTCGGCGGAGTAATCTTCGGCCACTTCGGGGACAAGGTCGGGCGCCGCAACACCCTTATCGTCTCGCTGCTGTTGATGGGTGTGGCAACGACGCTGATCGGTGCACTTCCCACATATGCCCAATTCGGTATCTGGGCACCGATCCTGCTGGTGACACTGCGACTCGTCCAGGGCATCGGCCTCGGCGGCGAATGGGGTGGTGCAGTGGTTCTCACCCTCGAACATGCACCGAAGGCACGGCGAGGATTCTACGGCTCGTTCCCACAATTGGGCACACCGGCCGGCCTCATCCTCGCCAATGGCGCCTTCCTCGGCGCCAATGCCCTGATCGGCCAAGAGGGCTTCACGACGTGGGGATGGCGAATTCCGTTCCTTCTCAGCATCATTCTGGTCGCTGTTGGGCTGTATCTTCGACTCCACATCCAGGAGAGCCCCGAGTTCGTGACCATGTCCAAGAAGGACAAGCCGAAGCGAGCACCGGTGGCGACCGTGGTCACCGCGCATTGGAAGTCTGTCCTGCACGCCACTCTCGTGATCGTCGGTAACAGCACAGCTGCCTACATCTTCATGGTGTATGTGCTCTCGTATGGCGCCAAGACCCAGGGCCTCGACAAGTCATTCATGCTGGCCTGTGTGATCGGCGGATCCGCGATCTGGCTTGTCTCCGTGCCGTTCTGGGCCAGCCTCACAGACAGGTTCGGATTGCGCTCGCTCTTCGTCTACGGCTCTGTGATCCGCTTGCTCTGGTGCCTGGTGTTCTTCCCGGTGGTCAACACCGGCAGCGAGCCGTTGATCCTGGTCTTCATGCTGTCGATGGGACTGGTGTTGTCGATGACCAACGCCCCGATCGGGACATTGACCGCCAGCTTCTTTCCAGTAGACGTCCGTTACTCCGGCACCTCCGTCGCATACCAGATCGGTTCGCTCCTCGGTGGCGGAGTCACCCCACTGATTGCCGCAACTCTGTTCGCCACGACCAGCTCGTCGTGGTCGATCACCGGATACGTGCTGGTCATCTCTGTCCTCAGCCTCCTCGCCTCGCTGGCCATCCCTCGCAACACCGGCCACGACACAGACACCGCATCCGCCCGCCCCTCCCACGCAGCGGCGCACTGACTGTCCTCCCACAACACTCCACATCGAAGGAAGAAACATGGAACTGGTCATCCTCGGCAGCTCCGGCGGCCCCCAGCCCAACGGCAAGCGCTCGGCTCGGTTGCGTCCATCAGGATGGTGTACGAGCCGGAACCAAACGAACTGATCG